>CALAYY010000169.1 GCA_937895465.1 uncultured Clostridia bacterium
CATCTGATACAAGCCCATACCTTCTGCACTCAAAATATATGTTAAGGGTATTCTAAAAACCGCACCCATTAATTTTGCCAAAAATGAGCATACACCTAAGATAAATGCACCGTATATAAAAGAGTGCGTTTTGGCTTTTGGCTTTTGACTGGATTTTGAATAGCCTGTATTTATCGGTCTTTGGGTTATTACATCACTGCCTGCCTCAAAATCAGCTGCATTGGAACGATATAATATGACTTTTGATTTGACTTCTTTTGGCGGTTTTTTGGACAAATTCATATTTCTATGTTATGTAAAAATTTGCCTTACTATGCTTTAAATAAAAACATTGATCAAACGCCTAAAACAAAAAAGGAAGACCAAAAAATCTTCCTTTTGTATATACAATTTTTGAATAGATTATTTCTTTGCCGCTTCAAAGCCTCTGTCAAGGTCTTCTATAATGTCTTCTATATCTTCAAGTCCTACAGACAGTCTGATAAGCTCAGGCAATACGCCTGCTTTTTTTAAGCTTGTTTCATTAAGTTGAGAATGTGTTGTAGAAGCAGGATGAATAACCAAAGAGCGAACATCTGCTACATTGGCTAAGAGTGAAAACAGCTTGAGTCCGTCAATAAATGCTTTACCTGCTTTTATTCCGCCTTTTATTCCAAAAGTCAATATTCCGCCTGCACCCTTAGGAAAATATTTTTGCTGTCTTTGATAAAACTTATCTGCCTTTAGACTGGGATAATTAACCCATTCTACCTGAGGATGTGAAGAAAGATATTCGGCTACCTTTTGGGCATTATAGTTATGCCTGTCCACTCTGAGCGATAAGGTTTCAATTCCCTGCAAAATCAAAAAAGCGTTAATAGGGCTTAGACATGCACCTGTATCTCTCATCTGCTGAACTCTTAGTTTGGTAATATATGCTGCAGGAATATCAGCATAAATAATATCATGATAAGTAGGGTCAGGTGTAGTAAATGACGGAAATCTTCCGCTTTCTCTCCAATCAAAGTTCCCTAAATCCACAACAGCTCCGCCAATACTGTTACCGTGTCCGCCTATGTATTTTGTCAAAGAATGAACAACTATATTGACACCCCACTTCTTAGCGTCAAATAGATAGGGCGTTCCAAAGGTGTTATCAGCAATTAATGGTATCTTGTGGGCTTTAGCAATCTCAGAATACTTTTCTATATCAGGAATATTAATTCCGGGATTGCCTATAGTTTCAAAATATATTGCTTTGGTTTTTTGATTGATAGCTTTTTTTATGCCGTCAAAATCTTCAGGGTCAATTAGATTAACCTTAATACCATACTGTGTATAAAAACGGTCATTAAACAAGGTATAAGTGCCGCCGTATAAGGTGCTGATTGCAATTATTTCATCGCCTACGCTTGCGATATTCAAGATTGAATACAAAACTGCAGCCATACCGCTACTAGTTGCCAAAGAACCTACACCGCCTTCTAAAGCCGTCATTCTGTCCTCTAATACCGCAACTGTGGGATTGTTAAGGCGGGTATAGATATAGCCAGGCTCTTTGAGTGCAAACACATCTGCCGCATGGTCGGCATCGTTAAATAGATATGATGTCGTTTGAAAAATAGGAACAGAGCGTGAGCCTGTTTTGTCAACGGTATGTCCCGCATGCAGGGACTTTGTATTAAAGCCTAATTCTTTCATATTTTCTTCTCCCGTGAATACATTTTGTTTTTATATATTATATATTAAAAATAAGAAAAACGGTATTTTTTTATGCCGCCTTTTTACAAGACGGCATAAAAATCTAACCCCTCTTTATTCAAATACTGGGGTAGAAAGATATCTTTCTCCTGTATCAGGCAATATTACAACTATAGTCTTATTCTTGTTCTCAGGCTTTTTAGCCAATTGTGTTGCGGCATACAGTGCCGCCCCAGAAGAAATACCTACTAACAAACCTTCTGCATTTGCCACTTCTTTTGTAGTCATAAAAGCATCCTCATTGGATACGGTTATTATTTCATCCACGACCTTTTCATCATAGGTTTTGGGAACAAAACCTGCTCCAATGCCCTGTATCTTATGAGGGCCTGCGGCTTTTCCTGATAAAACAGCAGAGGCAGTTGGTTCAACTGCAACAACTTTTACCTTAGAGCTATGCTGTTTTAAAACTCGTCCTACACCGCTTACCGTTCCGCCTGTTCCTACTCCTGCTACAAAAATATCTACCAAGCCGTCAGTATCTTTTAAAATCTCTTGTGCTGTAGTTCTTTCATGAATTAAGGGATTGGCAGGGTTTTCAAATTGCTGAGGTATAAATGAGTTTTGGTCTTGTGCCGCCAATTCTTGCGCTTTTGCTATAGCACCTTTCATCCCCATTGCACCTTCTGTCAAAACAATATTGGCACCTAATGCTTTCAAAAGATTGCGGCGTTCTATACTCATAGTCTCAGGCATGGTTAAGGTCAGTTTATATCCTCTTGCCGCACTCACCCACGCCAATGCAATACCTGTATTGCCGCTGGTAGGCTCAATTATATGTGTGTCTTTATTAATAATGCCCTTTTTTTCCGCGTCAGCAATCATTGCATATCCGATACGGTCTTTAACACTTCCGCCTGGATTAAAATATTCTAGTTTTGCTATTATCTTAGCTTGAAGATTGTGTTTTTTGTTATAATTTTCTAATTCGAGTAAGGGTGTATTACCGATAAGCTCTGTTAATGACTTTGCTATTTTTGACATTTTTATCTCCTTTAATTAATGTTTGTAATTAATCCTATATGAATAGTATGAATTAAATATATATTATTATATATATGCTGTCAAGTGCTATTGATACTATATTCTTAATATATCCAAATTTTTTCTAATAATATTAAAAAAACCGCCTATTTATAAAAATTGACGGTTAGAAATTAAAGGGTTTTTTATTTAGATTGAAAATGAAATATTTTCTACATTGACTTTTTTGTAATGAATGACTATATCTTCAAGACTTATCTTATCCAAAAAGCTCAACAAAACATCATCTGCCTTTTGGTACACTACTTGCGAAATTGAATATTCTACATCAGTATAATCATTGGTAGAATTGGTTTCGGTTATTTCGCCCTCAAGAAGTCTTAGTATTGTAATAACTTTGATATTAGCAGGACGGTCTGAGAGCTGATATCCGCCTTGAGCGCCTTTTGTACTGTTAAGAAGTCCGCCTTTATTAAGTGTCGAAAAAATTTGCTCCAAATATTTGAGCGGTATGTTTTGCCTTTTGGCTATATCTTTGAGAGGAATATATTCCGGACCAAATCGCATGGCAAGGCCTGTCATTGCTTTTAGTCCGTATCTGCCGCGAGAAGATACTTTCATCTTTACTCCTAAGCTTTTACTTCGTAAGCGCCGTTACAAATAGTTGTATTATAAAAAGTCGGGGCATATCCGATCTTTTTGGTATAAATCTTGGTTACTTCTTCTATAAAGCTGTCAACCATATCTGTTTTGACCAGCGAAACCGTACAGCCGCCAAAGCCTGCACCCGTCATTCTTGAGCCTATACAGCCTTGAACTTTTTGAGCAGTTTCTGCCAAGGTATCAAGCTCTATGCCAGTTACTTCATATAAGTCTTTCAATGACTGATGTGACTTATTGAGAAGCTGTCCAAATTCTTTTAAGTTGCCATTAGTCATAGCTATAACACTTTTATTTACTCTGTCCTGTTCAAAAACGCAATGTTCCGCTCTGTCCTTGATTTTGCCGCTTAAAAGATGCTTGTTTTGCGTGAAAATATCGGGCGACATTTCGCAAAGGTTATTTATATCAAGAGATTTTTGCAAAATACTCAAAGCCTGCTCACATTCTGATCTTCTTTCATTGTACTTAGAATCAGCAAGGCTTCTGGGCTTGTTGGTGTTAGCAATTACCAATGAATAATCTCCAAGTTTCAAAGGTACATATTGGCATTTTAAAGTTGAGCAGTCAAGAACTATTGCATGTTCGGCTTTTCCCATAGCAGAGGCGAATTGATCCATAATGCCGCTATTGACTCCCACATATTGATTTTCTGCTTTTTGTGAAAGAACGGCAAGCTCAACCAAATCTATGTCTTTTTTATTATTGCCCGATTCTTTTGAAAAAGTCGCCAAAGTCAAAGCAGTAGAAACCTCTATTGCCGCAGAAGAAGATAATCCCGAACCAAAGGGAACACTTGCATCATACAGCATGTCACAGCCGACAATGCTAAAACCTTCTTTTTGCATTACATAAGCTACGCCTGCCTGATAATTGCCGTATTTTAGAGTCTTATATTGTTCAAGCTTATTAATATCCAAAACTTCTCTATTGTCTATTGTAGTAAAAGCCAACTTAATTTTTTCCGAATTGTTGGGACGAGCTATTACCGTACAGGCAAGATTAAGTGCAGCAGGCATTACATTGCCGCCATTATAGTCGATATGTTCGCCAATCAGGTTAACTCTGCCCGCAGCAGAGAATATCCTTATCTCACCTTCACCGTAAATCTCAACAAATCTTTTCTTTAAATCGGTATAGTTCATTTTATGTAATGACCCCTTGGATAATATTTCCATTAATTATTATCCCACATAAACCCAAGAAGTCAAGCAAATAAAAAAGCTGCCAAAGCTTTTTTTCCTTGACGGCTTAAAATTTATGTAAAAAAGGTGTATAAAATTTCATTTCTTAATGTAATTATATTGTAAATATATATATATGATAAAGTTGTATTAATGTCAATAAAGAACTAGAATGTTTTTAAAACTCTTCTGGCTGTAAAAATGAGCCTTTATAAACTTTCTAACCACAACAAAAAACAGCCAAGATTACTCTTAGCTGTTTTTTGTATAATTGAAATTAATTCTTATAATATTATATCTTTTCGGTCAGGTCCCATGCCCACATATCTTACGGTAACGCCTGTATTGTCTTCTATAAACTTCAAGAAATCTTTGGCTTCTTGAGGAAGATCGTCTATACACTTACAGCCTGTTGTCGGCTTATCCCAGCCTTTCAACGTTTTGTAAATGGGTTTTACCTTATATAAGTCTCTGCTGTTGGGCATATACTCTAAAATCTTGCCGTCTAGTTCATAAGCTGTACAAACCTTAATTTCTTTCAGGTCATCAAGCTTGTCAACTTTGTTAAGTGCAAGTGCGGTAAGTCCGTTAATCTGTGCGGCATAATTGACCACAACCAAATCAAGCCAGCCTATACGTCTTGCTCTGCCCGTTCTTGCTCCAAATTCATCGTCAATGTTTTGACCGCTTCCGCGCAAAACACTTGCTTCAGAATCCGTCATTTCCGTGGGGAAAGGTCCTGCACCCACCGCTGAGGAAAACGCCTTAGTTACACCGACTATATCGTCAAGTTCTTTTGCCGAAAATCCGCCCGATACTGCTGCATAAGCGGCTGTGGGGTGAGATGAAGTAACATAAGGATATATTCCTTGGTCTAAGTCCTTCATAACTCCCAACTGACCTTCAAACAAAATATTCTTGCCTTGCTTTTTGTATGTTTGAACCAAGCTTATAGGATTGACTATGTAGCTCTTTAACTGCTCGTACCATTCAGCGCATTTATCCGCTAACTTGTCAGCATCATACGCCTCTCCGCCCAAAAATTCAACTTGAGCATTAATAAAGGGCAGAACTTTTTTTAGCCTTGCTCTTACATATACATTATCCGCCAAATCTTCAAATCTAAGATTGGTACGCATTGCCTTGCCGGCATAAGCAGGTCCTATACCTCTTTTGGTTGTTCCAATACCTATTTCGACATCCTTTTCTGTAAGACCGTCAATATCAACATGGTACGGCATAAGAATACTTGCCTTTTCAGAAATATAAAGCTTGTCAAGACTTATTCCGCCTTTTTTGAGCTCGTTAATTTCTTTTAAGAGTTCATCGGGATTAACTACTGTCCCTGTTCCTATAAGATTAGCACATGATGGATAAAAAATTCCGCAAGGAATCAGATGCAACTTAAATACACCGTGTTCATTAGCTACTGTATGCCCTGCATTATCGCCGCCCTGAAATCGAACACATAAGTCTGCACTTTGAGCAAAATAATCAACCATTTTGCCCTTGCCTTCATCACCCCATTGTGTTCCGACGACCACTCTTATTGACATTTTGTACTCCTTAATATTTTTTGCTTTGATTATTTTATTCTTTTGAATCTTTCTACTGCTTCAAGAGTATTTTCTCTAGTATTAAATGCAGTAAGTCTTATATATCCTCTGCCGGCAGGGCCGAAGCCTTCGCCCGGTGTTACCACGATCTGAGTTTTTCTCATAAGATAATCAAAAAATTCCCATGAGCCAAAATCATTGGGGGTCTTAACCCAAATATAAGGCGCATTGACACCGCCAAAAGCCTTTAAGCCTATACCCTCTAAGCCTTTTTTGATAATAGCTGCATTTTCCATATAATAATTGATATTATCTTTAACTTGCTTTTTACCTTGTTCCGAATAAACAGCTTCTGCTGCACGCTGAACTACATAAGAAACTCCGTTAAACTTGGTTGCCTGTCTTCTGTACCAAAGCTTGTTAAGCTGTGTACCGCTTGCTCTAAGTTCATTAGGGATAACCGTATAAGCACATCTGATACCTGTAAAGCCTGCTGTCTTAGAAAAGCTTCTAAATTCTATAGCGCATTTTTTGGCACCAGGTATTTCAAAAATACTCTTGGGCTTATCTTCGCTTATAAATGCTTCATAAGCACCGTCATACAAAATAATAGCATCTATGCTCAATGCATAGTCAACCCATGTCTTCAAAGTATTGTAATCTGCCATTGCACCTGTAGGGTTGTTGGGAAAATTGAGATAAATTATATCAGGCTGGCGTTCAGGAAATTTGGGCAAAAAGTTGTTTTCCTCAACACAAGGCATATAAATTGTTTTGTTGTAACTGCCGTCGGGTCTTTGTCTGCCCGCTCTGCCGTCAATAACATTGGAATCCACATAAACGGGATATACTGGGTCTTGAACAGCAATTTTGTTGTCTATAGAAAACAAATCCAAAATATTGCTGCAATCGCTCTTAGCTCCATCGCTTACAAATATCTCATCTTCAGATATATCAACTCCTCTTGAGCGATAATCATTTTCTGCAATGGCTTTTAATAAGAAGTCATAGCCTTGATAAGGTCCATAGCCTCTAAATGTTTCTGCCTGACCCATTTCCTTGGATGCATTAACCATAGCATCCACAATAGCGGGCGCAATCGGCAAAGTTACATCGCCTATTCCCAGACTTATAATCTTTTTGTCAGGGTTTACTTTGGCATATTCCTTTGCTTTTGCGTTTACTGAAGCAAACAAATAACTGCTACCAAATTTTAAAAAGTTTCCATTAATACCAAACATCAAATCTCTCCTTCAAAAACGGTGACTGCATTTCCTGTCATTATAACCGTTTTATCGTAATTTATCTTAAGTTGTCCGCCTTTCAGCATCACATTAACTTGCTTATTAGTATATCCGTTAAGATAAGAAGATACAGCAGCCGCACAAGCGCCTGTGCCGCAAGCAAGTGTTTCGCCTGCTCCTCTTTCAAATACTCTTAACTCGATATTGTTCTTGTCAATAACTTTTACAAAGCCTGTATTGACTTTTTTGGGAAAAACACTATGGTTTTCAAATTTAGGTCCCAAGACTTCTAGATTTAGGTTATGTATTTCATCAAAATATAACACACAATGCGGATTGCCCATGCTAAGACAAGTAACATTATATGTTTTACCGTCAACATCAAGATGTCTGTTGATTATATTTTCGCCGTCCATATCAACAGGGATAAGTTTAGGGGTTAATATTGGTTTACCCATATCAACCATAGCACCTGTAACCTCGCCGTTCTGGTCAAAGGTAAGTTCAATATCCTTTATTCCGCTCAATGTTTCTATGGCAATATTTTTCTTAAGCGTCATTTTTTTGTCATAAACATATTTTGCTACACATCTTATTGCATTGCCGCACATCTCAGCTTCGCTTCCATCGCTGTTAAACATTTGCATTCTAAAATCAGCCATACTTGATGGATGAATCAATACTAAGCCGTCACTGCCTATTCCAAAATGCCTGTCTGAAAGTTTTTTCGACAATAAAGATGGATTATTAATCTTTTCACGGTTTGCATCTATATAGATATAATCATTGCCTGCACCGTGCATCTTTGTAAACTTCATTATTACCTCATTTGCTATAAAAGCAACCCTACCCAAAACTATATTATCATAACCTTAGCATTGACAACCTTAATATTTTTACACAGTATTGTCAATCTTTGCCCTATAATAAACCAATTTTCCTCTTTCGCATTAAAACAGGCAAAAGAGGAAATCGGCATATATATTGAATATTATATAGTCTTTATTTAGTCTTTTACCGCTAAGCCGTTTTTAATTTAATACCGCCCCAGATAATGAGCTATTTCCCATTCGGAAATCTGCACACGGTAATCATCCCATTCTTCTTTTTTGGCTTCTATGTATTTTGTAAATACATGGTCTCCAAGCACCTTTTTGACCCACTCATCTTTTTCCATCAGTTCTATTGCATGCTCTAGATTAGAAGGCAAACATGAAATACCCGCTTTTTTCCTTTCCTCACAACTCATTTCATAAATATTGGTGTTAATCGGAGCGGGAGGTGTCAAACCTCGTTTGATGCCGTCTGCCCCTGCCGCTATACACAAAGCCAGTGCAAGATATGGATTGCAGGAAGGGTCAGGACTTCTGAGTTCTATGCGGGTGCCTGCGCCGCGTGTGGAAGGAATCCTTATAAGCGGACTTCTGTTAGAACATGAACAGGGGCTTCATAACCCGAAACCAATCTTTTGTAACTATTGACCAAGGGATTAGTTACGGCAGAAATCGCCTCTACATGATTTAACAGTCCTGCTATATATGAATAAGCTATTTTGCTAAGTCCTCTTTCATCTTTTGGGTCATCAAAGGCATTGACATCGCCTTTAAAAAGTGACATGTTGGTATGCATTCCGCTGCCTGCTATGCCATATTTTGGTTTAGGCATAAATGTCGCATAAAGACCGTGCCACTGTGCTATTGTCTTAACGGCAAGCTTGAATGTCACAATATTATCTGCAGTTTTAAGCGCATCTGCATATTTAAAATCTATTTCATGCTGAGCATTGGCTGTTTCATGATGCGAAGCTTCGATTTCAAAACCCATCTCTTCTAGCATAATGCACATATCCCGCCTTGCGTTAGAGCCAAAATCTGCGGGCGACATATCAAAATAACTTGCTCGGTCGTTAGATTCTAAAGTAGGCAAATTGTTTTTATCCAGATGAAACAAGAAAAACTCGCATTCGGGACCCACATTAGCCGTATATCCCATATCGGCTACATCTTTCAAAACCTTTTTCAAAATATATCTAGGATCGCCTTCAAAAGGTGTTCCGTCATGCTTATATACGTCACAAATAAGCCTTGCCACCTTTCCTTGACTGGGTTTCCAAGGGAAAATCACAAAGGTGTCAAGATCAGGGCGTAAGTTCATATCGGATTCTTCAATTCTTACAAAGCCTTCAATAGATGAGCCGTCAAACATACACTTGTTATCAAGAGCTTTATCCAACTGGCTTGCAGTTATGGCAACATTTTTTAAAGTGCCGAAAATATCAGTAAACTGAAGAGTTATAAACTTAACATCTTCATCTTTAACGATTTTTTTTATCTGCTCTTTGGTATATTTTGACATTAAAAATCCTCACTCTAGGCTTTTCAAGCTAATTGCTGTCCTACATTATTATGTTATACATAGCGGTTTTAGTCAACAAGATTTTTCCAATTTTTCATTATCATTTTTTAATTGTGCCATAAGTACACCTTATAAACTAATACAAGTATATAACTAATGTTAAACCAAAAAACCTTTTACTGTTTGATTGTTAAAAGATAACAATTAACACTTTTATGAAAAACGCCTTATAGTAAAAAGTCCTTTTGAGACACGCCCAAAAGGACTCAAATTATCTAAAATTCTGATTTTATTTCTTAATTATTTCTTTTGCAGTTTTTACTACATTTTGAGCGGTCAAGCCGTAAAGCTCAAACAGCAGATTAGAAGGAGCAGAAGCACCAAAGCTATCCACGCCCAACACCTTACCGTCAAGTCCTACATATTTATGCCAGCTATAGCTTGAACCTGCTTCTACCGCAATTCTTGCTCTTACATTATTGGGCAAAACCTGTTCTTTATATTCTTGATTTTGTGCGTCAAAAACTTCCATACAAGGCATTGATACTGCTCTTGCCTTTATACCCTGTTCTTTTAATAATTCCTGCGCTTTCAAAATCACTTCGACTTCAGAGCCGCTTGCTATAAGTATTATATCAGGTGTTCCTTGACAATCAGACAAAATATATCCGCCTTTTAATGCGTTATGCGAACTGTTTTTTAATTGGGGCAAGTTCTGTCGTGACAAAACTATGGCTGTGGGGCTTGTGCCTTTGAGTGCGCTTACATAAGCTGCCGTTGTTTCTTTTCCGTCAGCAGGACGGAAGACCTTGATATTAGGTGTAGCTCTTAAACTGATAAGCTGTTCTATAGGCTGATGTGTCGGACCGTCCTCGCCAACACCTATACTGTCATGAGTTAATACATACATAACAGGAATATCCATCAAAGCTGACAATCTTACAGCATTTTTCATATAGTCGGTAAATACAAAAAAGGTTGAGCAGAACATATTAAATCCGCCGTGCAGATATATACCGTTGCTAATTGCCGCCATAGAGTGTTCTCTTACGCCAAAATGCATATTTCTGCCTGTTCTATTGTCGGCTGAATATGAGCCCTTGCCTTTCATATATGTCTTAGTTGACGGCGACAAGTCTGCCGAGCCGCCTATCAGATTAGGCAATATATCGCTAAGTTTATTTATTATTATACCGCTTGAATTTCTGGTGGCATCGGGCTTGTCTGCAAATTCCCACAATGACTCAATGCTTTCTAGGTCAGGAATCTTGTTTTCAAGTGCATTAATAAAGTCGTTATATTCTTTGGGATATTTGACTTTATATTTTTCTGCAAGCTCATTCCATTGTTTTTCGGCTTCTTCACCTTTTTTTGTCAAATTCTTATAATGGTCATAAATTTCCTCAGGCACTTCAAAGGGAGCATAGTTCCAATTGAAAAACTCTTTTGTTTTCTTTAGATTTTCTTCTCCCAAAGGTGAGCCATGACAATCATGCGTTCCTGCTAAAGGACTTCCATAACCTATCTGGGTCTTAACAACAATAAGTGAGGGCTTGTCTGAAACAGCTTTTGCATTAATTATTGCCTTAGATATTTCTTCTAGGTTGTTGCCGTCATTGACAAATTGGATATCCCAGCCTTGCGCCTTGTGGCGTGCAGCAACATCTTCGGTAAATGCCAAATCTGTATTGCCTTCTATTGATATATTGTTGCTGTCATAAAAAACAATTAATTTGCCTAATTTCAAAGTTCCTGCAAGTGAAGCCGCTTCTAGTTCGATACCTTCCATCATACAGCCGTCACCTGCAATAGCGTAAGTATAATGGTCAACAAGCTTTATATCTTCTTTGTTAAACCGTGCGGCAAGCATTGTTTCGGCAATAGCCATACCAACAGCGTTGGCAATGCCCTGACCCAAAGGTCCTGTGGTTGTTTCTACCCCTACCGTATGACCGTATTCAGGATGACCGGGTGTTTTGGAGTGCAATTGACGGAAATTTTTGAGGTCATCTATTGTAAGACCGTATCCAAACAAATGCAGTAAAGAATACAAAAGCATAGAGCCATGACCGGCAGAAAGTACAAACCTATCACGGTTAAAAAACTTGGGGTTTTTGGGGTTGTGTGTCATATGCTCAGCCCACAATTCATAAGCCATAGGCGCAGCTCCCAAAGGAAGTCCAGGGTGTCCGCTGGTTGCTTTTTGAACGGCTTCAGCAGACAGTATCCTTATTGCATTAACTGCATTTTGTTTCAAATTATCCATTTTAACTCCTAAAGATATATCAAAAATTACTTTTTATTCTTTTTCTGGGCTTTATATTCGGCTAAAAGCTTTTTTAGATTAGTCAAATCCAAGTCCTTAAATTTTTTTAATATGCTGTATAGCTTTTTGCAAGCAAAGTAAACTCCGCCCTCTTTATCGCTTTCTATATTAATGGGCATAATCGGGTCATGCACGCTCTTTCTTATAAGCAGCCATCCGTCAGCAAAGTTTACTCTTACACCCTCATAGCTAGATGCTAGCTTAAATCCAAACTTTTTGCTTGCAATCTGTTCAAATCTATTCAAAATATTATCAGCTGCTGTTTTTTGGTCCTTGCAATTATGTGAAAAGCCCAGTCTTAATTCTTGTGATTCTATTGGGTCAGTTAACTCTTCTATAAGAGATAGTATTGACTTATTTTGTTTTTTTAATTGACACATCTTAATGAGTATGCGGATTATCAGATATGCTCCGTCATCCAAAAAATAGTTTTCCAAAAAAGCCGCATGACCGCTTGTTTCTATAGCAATAGGTGCATAAACTCCCACCTTATTGAGCTCTTTGGCTTCATTGATTACATTTTTGTAGCCACGTTTAAACCGATGATGATTGCCTTTGCGGTTTATTATAAACTCTGTCAAAGAGTCACTTGTAACACTGTCAGTCACAATTGTAGCTCCGGGAGTTTCTTCAAGTAATATCGCAGAAATCAAAGCAATAAGACGGTTGCGGTTAATTTCCTGTCCGTCGGGCGCAACACATGCAGCTCTGTCCACATCGGTATCAAAAATGATACCAAGGTCTGCCTTGTTTTTTATAACACATTCACTTATTGCCGCCATAGCTTTAGGATTTTCAGGATTGGGGATATGGTTGGGAAACATTCCGTCAGGCTCAAGATATTGACTGCCCGAAGTATCAGCACCTAAAGGCTTCAAAACTCTATCTACAAAAAAACCGCCTGCACCATTGCCAGCATCAACTACAATCTTAAGGTTTTTTAAAGGAAATTGCTCGTTAGTCGCTTTTTTGAACTTTTCTATCAATGTATCGCAATAATATTTTAGATAATCGTCTTTTACAACCTTGCCGCCTCTGCCTTTTAACGAACTTTCTGTTTGAGCTAAGTGCAATATGCTCTTTATGTCCTCGGCTTCTAAGCCGCCTAAACTATCAAAAAACTTCAAACCGTTTTTGTGATAAGGATGATGACTGGCAGTAATCATAATAGCACCGTGTGCCTTGACTTTCTCATATTGTGTCATCATGTACATTGAAGGAGTTGAGCAAAGACCGCAGTCTAAAACAATACAACCGCTTAATTTTAATGCATTTAGGACTTGAGTTTTTATTCGCTCTGCCGAAATGCGAGAATCATGTCCTACAGCAATTATCAGCTTATCTTTGGTTTTGGCAGAAAGCCAATAAGCAAATGCTTTTGAAATTGCAAAAACAACTTCATCAGTCAAATCAATAATATTGCCGTCATATTCTACGGCATTTCCTCTTATATCGCTTCCGCTAAGCAGCCCTTTTAAGTTTTGCAAAACAATACTCCATCAAAAATCTTACGTGCCTTATTATATAGTATCGTTTAAAAAATTTCAAGATAATTACAAGTACTGCTAAAAACCATATCCAAATTTTGGTATAAAATAATCTTTTAAATTTAAAACTAATACTATGAATAACGGATATCTAAAGGTGGCAGCGGCAATCCCTGAGGTTTTTGCAGGCGGTGTGTTTTTTAATGCTCAATCAATAAAAAAGCTTATTGTTGACCTTAATGCCCAAGGGGTTGAAATTGCCTTGTTCCCAGAAATGTGTCTTTACGGAGCGGCTAATTCATCTGTTTTTGCAATTAATTCTGCCGTAACGGAATGTGAAAAAGCACTGCTTGAAATTGCGGACTTTACCAAAAACAGAAAAGTTTTGTGCGGTATAGGCTTGCCAATACGTGTAGAAGACAAGATTCTTAACTGTATTGCAATGGTGGGAATGGGAAAAGTCTGGAGCATAATCTACAAAAATCAAAACAACCAAAAAATGCGTTTTGGTGAAATAACTCTTAATGATTATATGATACCGTTTTCGGATACGGCTATAATACGCGGCGTCGGAATGCTTCCTGTCAATCTTGCAATAATTATAGGCAGCACCTTATACCCAACAGACAATTCTGCCAATATTATTCTAAATCCTTATGCTGCTGATTTGAGCTTTAAAGACTGTCATACAGACCAGATAAGAATATTATCTTCTATGCCCCATAGAGCAATTATCTCTGTAAGCGGAGCGATATATAATTCTCCTTTTCCGCAAAAAAATGCAGTAATTGCTGAATGCGGAGAAGTGCTAAGTACATTAAATATTCAAGGTTATATAACTGCGGATATTGATGTTGAAAGAATTATTGGTATACGAACGCTGTCAAATTTATCAGCGACTTATGACAACACCTTTATGGAAATACCTATCGAAGAGAACTCCCCTATATCTGTTTTGAGACAATATCCAAGGCTTCCCTACACTGCCATGGCTGACTTTAGGTGCATATATGACAAATTAATCGATGCCTTGTACAGCGTGTTAAAAAACACCAAAAAGCGAATAGTGTTAGAACAAAAACAACATTTTTGGCTGTTGGTTTCTGTCATTTGGGATATGTGTAAAAAGTATTATATAAGTCCAAACGAAATAGCTGTTTTGCTTTTTGATGAAACTAAAAGTTCAAATGATATTTTAAACACTTTTGGATTTTACATTGAAACATTGCCGCAAGAAAACATTTCGGATAATTTGAAAAACGCCGTAATTTTAGATTGGGCACAAAAAAACAATGCGGTTTTACTTGGCAGCCTTAACCGCACAGATTATCTAATGCACAACGATAAAAATAATAACGGCGTCAGTATATTGATTAATTTTAACAAAACCTTTCTTTTTGCACTCTTAGAAAGCAGGCGTAAATATGATCAGGACTGGGCAGATATTTTATCAGCTAACCAAATTGATGTAAAAGATATTTTAATCGACTTCTTTATTTTTCATTATGTGGACAACGGCTTATCAGCAGAAAAAGTGCGAATAATTGCCCAAAAGACCTTTGATGATTTGAACGATTCCTTTATTAAAGAGCAATGGAATCATTTGATAGACAGGCTGTAAATTTGGCTTTTAATGAATATGTTTTGGTTTTAACGTGTTACACAATTTCAATAGTCTTTTAATATTTTTTAATATAAAGAAATAGTCTTTATTTTTTGGTGCATATTATCGAATTTTGCAAAATAAATTTATATACAATAGACTTTTAGTCTTATTATCTTTTGGGGGCATAATGAGAGAGTATATAATACAGCGCGCAATTGAATTGGGAGAATATTTTGTAAAGACCGAAAAAACCGTAAGGGAAGCCGCAAAGGTTTTTAACATCAGCAAATCTACAGTACATAAAGATATAACTGAAAGATTAGAAGACATTGATGGAGAATTGTTTGAAGCAGTAAGAAAAGTTTTGGACTTTAACCTGTCCGAAAGACACTTGCGTGGAGGTCTTGCCACAAAGAGCAAGTTTTTAAAAGCTAAGCAATCAACTCACGAAAATCCTTGATAAATATGTCTGATATGTCATATAAGAGATTGACTTCATCTTCAGTTTGACCGTCAAACATGCCAATGATTTTGCAGCCCGAATCTTTTATAGAAATAATATAATGCGGATAATCTTCTATTACAGCGCACTCTGACGGCTCATAGCCTGTATCCGAAAAGGCATACAAGAACAAAGCCCCGTCACGCTTATGTATGCCGGTATCCCGCCTTGTATAAATTCCGTCTGCCTCCAAACCGTATCTTTTCAAAACGGCTTGAACAAACTGACTTTCATTAAGCGGTATAATATAAATACGTTTGCCGCTTTGTTTTGCCCATAACCAAAATTCTCTTGCACCGCCTTTTAGCTCGCATTCTGTTTCATATAACGGCAGAGCCTGACGGACAAACACTTTGTCAACCGTATCAAAATCAAGGCTAAGCCCATATTCAGAATTGAGATTTTTTATCATTTCCTTAAAGCTGTTTTGATGCTCAACTTCCATGCCAGACTGATAAACGCCCAGCTCTTTTAATGTCGCAATCAATGCCTTTCTTTCTATGCCTACCGAATCTACCAAAGTGCGGTCAAAGTCGATAAAATAAGCCTTAATGTGCTGTGTCAATTCATATTTTTCCATATTAACATATTATACCATTATTAGTTGTTTTGGCAATAATTATTATTATTATCTAAAATTCACGCCAATATATTATGATGTTCATTATAAGTTAACTTATTTATTATAATCAAAAAAAGCTCCAATATGGAGCTTTTTTAGTTTATGCGTGCTTTTTTTTCATAACTTCTTCTTCCAACGGTTCTATACAAGGTTCGTCCGATTCTTCTGCTAGGTTTTGGATGTTTGTATTGGACATTTGATTATTAAAAAACTCATTCATTATATTATATACTCTTTTCGTTAACTGCTTATAATCCTCGCCCTTCTTAGGATATACAGCAGGCAATATGTTAAGAGTCAATCTCTTATTATCAGGATAGGTATAACACATGGGTATTATAGGAACATCGGCAGATACGGCGACCCAAAAAGCACCTGTTTTAAAATCCCTAAGCTCTTGACAGCGTTTTATAAGATACGCTTCAGGAAAGATAAGCACCTTTTTGCCTTCTTTAACAAGTTTTTCCAAAAGCTCCAAATGCGCTTTTAGATATTTATAATCCTTAGGGACAGGCAACGCACCCAAGCCCTTGATAAGGGTGCCCGAAATTGGTGTATAAAAATTATCTTCTAAAGACACTATCTTCATACGTGTGGGAAGAATTGCCATAGCTATTATAGGCGAGTCAAGTGGATGAACGTGATTGCATACAATTATGGCGCCTTGTTTTTTCACTCGGTGGAAATTGGCTTTGCCTTTTACTTTTAATCTCAAAAAGAATGTTTTGATTATCAATAAAACAGGAACAGCAACAAACCAATAAAGAAAAAACGAAAATAATTTATAATACCACGGTGTATTAATAAAATCATCGTGTTCAAAATCAATTTTTCTTTTCATTATCAGACCCTCTTTTATGACAAGACATTTTCTGCTGCGTATTCGTCGTCTTCAATTGGGTTGATTTGATTCTCGTTTTCAACAGCTTTCGAACAAGAGGGTAGGTTTTTGCCTTTATGTTTATCTAAAAAGTTTTCATAAACCTTAACTATCTTGTCTATGGATTTTTCCAAGACATAGTTTTTGGCGTGGATAGCGTATTTTTGAGACATAATCTTAAGTTCTTGTGGATTTTCAATCCAATAATCAATTTTATTAGATAATTCCCTATAATCTCCGTCTTTAAACTTAGACCGCTCATCCAAAGCAAAATAATGGGTTGCGCTTTTTTTGGAATTGCCTATAACAGGCACAAGTCCTGTTGCAAAAGCTTCCATACAAGAAATTGATTCTATCTCAATTTGAGCGCAGTGGACATATATATCAGCTCCATTGAGGGCTTTTGGCAAATCCTCTTGCGAATAAAAATTAAACTCTGTATTGACTTTTAACTTTTTTGCCAGCTTTTGATATTTGTTTTTCAAAGGTCCCATACCTGCCAAAACTAATAGGATTTTATCCTTATGTTTACTTCTGGCAATTGCTTTTATTATGACATCCTGTTTCTTTTCGCCTGACAGTCTGCCAACGCACATAATTACAAATTTGTCCTTCCAAGAATCAAGTCTTTCTACTTGCATGGGAAAAAATCTTTTATCATCGTAACCGTTGCTTATGACATGAAGCTCTTGCTTAAATCCGTGCGCCTTTAAGGTGTCATACACAAATTGAGTGGGACAATGAATGTCTGTAGAATAATTATACAGCTTTTTCTTAAACAGTCTAAAAAGCAATTTTTCAATCAAAGGCGCATGCCCTAATTTTAAGTTGTAAGTAATATTGCCGGGATGCAAATGAAAAGCAGTAAAAACAGGAACTCCCATCTTATATGCAACTTTTGCGGCTGTCCAACCAAAAGGTAAAGACAGATATATGTGAACAAAATCCACATCTAAAAATTCTTGCTGAAATTTTTTGACATCAGGCTTAGCAATATTGGCTCTGTTTTTATCTATCAGAGGCTGAAAAATCGGAACAATATATTGATCAAACAATACTTTATCAGGTTCTGGCGTTTGGCTATAAGACAAGACCTTGACAAAATGCCCTCTTTTTCTTAACTCACTGACAAATCTTCTTGCTGAGACAGTAGTGCCATTGCCCATATCGTCGTAAGTATCAACGACAATTGCAATTCTCATAACAATCTCCTAAATTTAATAATAAAATAATAACTACTACACAGCCATATCTAATATGGTTGTACTCTTTAATTATATCTAATTTGTTACACAAATACAATAAAAACCAAGAAAAACTTGTTTATTATTTATATGTTTCCTAAAAAAATCAATATTTTGAATGAATATATTCCATTGCACTGTCTGCTGCATGCGCACCGTCGCCGCAAGCGGTAACTACCTGTCTAAATGCATTTGACCTAATATCGCCTGCTGCATACACACCTTTTACAGAAGCCGCCATCTTTTCATCTGTTATTATATAGCCTTTAATATCTGTTTTTATTTGCTCTTTTACCAAATCTGTATAAGGAATATGTCCTATAGCCACAAATAATCCGCTTACATTAAGATGCGATATCTCATTAGTTTGATTGTTTTTAATTTCAACTCCTGTCAAAAACTCGTCATACACTAACTTGGTTACTTCGGTGTTTAGATGCGGTACGATATTAGCGAGAGAAAGCAGCTTGTTATTACTAATGGCTTCGCCTTTGAATTGGTCTTTTCGGTATATAATATGCACTTTTGAAGCAAGCCCTGATAGATACAACGCTTCGGTAACCGCACTATTACCTCCACCCACAATGGCAACCTCTCGACCTTTGAAAAAAGCTCCGTCACATGTAGCGCAATAACTTATTCCCCTGCCTATAAGCTCATCTTCATCTTTGAGTCCCAGCTTTCTGTTTTTTGTACCCATTGCCAAAATTATCGCCTTTGAAGAATATTCTGACGAGACCGTTTTTACTGTTTTTGTGTCGCTTCTA
>CALAYY010000170.1 GCA_937895465.1 uncultured Clostridia bacterium
CCCGCCAGCCGCCATATCTATTCCAGCCTAATTCTGCAATAGTACCGCTCTCGACCGCAATAATAGGTGTTCCGGTTGAGCCAAAAATATCATGACCTAAATGTATTCTTTTGAACCCAAAATTACGGCTATTGCCAAAGTCATCGTATGTATTAAAGCCATAGCCTTTAGCAAGCGGGAAATAAGCAATTAAGCCATAGCCCTTTTGTCCGTCATCTGTAACATAGTGATCAAGATATTTGGCAAAAATCGCCCTATAAGCTTCCAAATAGTATTTGTAATACTTTTTGTTGCCCACAACCAAATCTTCTGTCTTTATCCCGCTCTTTAGCTTTTTTGCCAGATTGTACAGAGTGTTAATGTCTTTGTTACCAAAACGGTTACCGTTTTTTGCTGCAACATAAGCAAGCATTTCACACATATCCAAATGCACTTTTTCATTGACTGTTTCTACATCATATTTATACGCAAGCTGTAAAACTCCGTAAGAGACATTGAAGTCAACCCATTTAATATAGTCTTTTTGAGAAACAATAAAGCCGCTTCCAAATAAGGCAAGTAGTGTTGACATCAAAAATAAAAATATAGCTGATTTTTTCATAATTTTATTATCTTTATAGGCTAAGATTTTTATACTAAAATTAATTATAAAAATACTATAATCAGCGGCTCAAAAAATATTTTAAGCCGCTAACCAAATCAATCTATTGCGAAAAAACTGATAATGATTGATAAAATGTAACAAATTTGTCGTTTTCAATATGCTGTTGAGTTATTACATATCCCAGACTATCAGCATTATAAAGTCCTGTTACCCTTTGAAAAATCATCAGTTCAAAAAGCTGTGTTGAAGAATTATAATAAGCAAAAACAGTATTGACATCAGAGATATCTATGCTTTTGGGAGTAAGGAGTTTGCCGTCAGGACCCCATATCATATCAAGATAATCTTTTGGACGCGCGCTCAAATCAATAATGTACTTTGCGCTTGAATCTGTCTTAACTACTTCCGCCCTATAATAATTTATGTATCTGCCTGTATATTGATTTTTTGAAGAAAACTCTTGATAATCAAACAAAGTTTTTATTTGGTTATTAGAAACGTCAAAAACATAAAAATATCCAAATCCTCCGCTGCCGCCCGAATTAATCCCCAAAAAAACCTGATCCAAACCATTGCCTACAAAATCTGCTAGCAAAATATTGGGAGCATACCCCAAATTAGTTTGAGGACGGATTGTATTAATCAAGTTATTATCATTGCCGTATATTTCTATAAAAATATTGTCAAAATACTGTCCGCCTATATTTTCGCCTTTTACAACCAGCTTGTTAATACTTTCTTTTGAGATTACATTGCCAAAAGTAGTTTGCAACACTTTGGGTTTTTGTGCCTGTTTTGAAACCTCAATATATTGTTCAGTTTCATCAAAAGGAATAGGCAAAGTTTTGGGCGGTTCTTTTCTTTTGCCGCCTGAAGTTTTGGGGTATTTTCTCTTAAGTTCAGGTCTTATACTTTTAAAAGGTGCCTTTAAATATTGAGTTTGATTGTTAAAATCTTTATATAAACTATCAATATGTACTTCATCTGTTTTTTGAAAAGACACAACGTCTGTGAGTTGGCTTTCATCTTCTATAATTTCGTATAGTGGCAAATCCTCATCAAAGCTTTTTCCAAAAACACCCGCCGTCTGTACTTTTTTGTAAGAGTCAAATATCATCATCATGCCTAATACCAATATTGCGGCAAAAAACAATAAAAATAAACTTCTTTTCATATTACACCTCATTTTATAGTTAGATGTATTTTGTGTAAAAAATGGTAAAAAATGTATGTTTCAGTGCAAATATTGTTTGCTTTTGAACTTTGACTGATATTGTCAAAGTTTTAATGTAAATATGTTCAGATGTTGAAAAATATATTTCTTTATGTTATAATATTGGTAATGATAGGGAGGTACAAAGATATGTTAATGAAAAATGTTGTTTCATCCAGTATAAGGGCTATTGGTTATGAAAACGGAACACTTCAAGTGGAATTTCACTCCAAAGGCACATTCCGATATTATAATGTGCCCTTATATGTTTACAACGAACTGATGGCGGCTCCATCATTGGGCGGCTATTTTTCACAAAGGATAAAATCCGCATTTAAAGGCCACAAAATCTAATAAGCTTGTTGCCTTTTGCTTTTTTATGATTATAGCAGTAGTTTTACATAAGACAAATATGGGATAATCCCATATAAAAATTATTATACTATTTTTTTCTAAGCGTATTCAAACTAATCGAATACGCTTAAATATTATAATAAACTAAAAATAATAACTAAAAATTGCGCTGAATGTCTTAAATCTCGTTAATGAAAACAAAGTTGAATTTAATTCCTTTCAGCGTATTAAAAATAACACAAAAAAGGACTTCAATCTATATAGTATCCTTTACCTGCTATTGTTTGACCGCTTCGTTACAATGAGGGCATATGGGTAAGCCGTTGGAGGTTAGGGCGGTTATATTCCTGTAATTAAACTGTGAGTCCTTGTCCTGACAGTATTTCCAATAATTATCAGGCGTATAGTCATCAGGCGACACTACCTTTTCCTTTAACGCAGGGTAATTGACAGATGTATAATAAAAGGCTTTTTCGCAAGTCATGCATATGAGACGGCCAAGTTCTGTTTTGCATTTTTTGCAATAGTAATTTTTTTCGTTTAGCTCGAAAGTCCCGCCGCAAAAAGGACAGATGTCGTGAGTTGCCGAGACCTTTATCATGGCGTCTAACAGGATCCTTTGGATACGCTTAAAGCTGTTTATATCGTTTATTGAAACGGGCAGGATACCAAAGCTTATGGTAGTGCTTGAATAATAAGTCGGGATTTGGAGAGACTTTTCGGCGATAAAAAAGATATAGTTGTCTGCCTTATACTCACGCGCGATGTCACTTAAAAGGCCGCCCATAAAGCCGGCGCATTCCTTACCGGGGTCTGACATGAAAGGGATGAGCAGCGTAACATGCTTGTTTACACCTGAGGAAACGGACAGGGCTATTGCTCTCATGTTGAGGCAGCGTATTCTAACGGGCAAAAGCTCCGCACGCCACTTTTCAAATTCAAACGATGCACCCTTAAACTCTCTATTCTCATAAATCAAGTCCTCACCTGTCTTGAAGCGGAAATGCCCCAAGGAAAAGACGGTCAGCATATTGCAGAAGTTTTCATAATTTTTTTTGAGTAGAGCTGAATTGGCACCTAGCTCGCCTATATCTGACGGATAATCCGATCTGTCTAGCGTTTTTTTCAGCGTGAAGATATGACGGTAATCCTTATGCATCGCCAAGATATTGGTCTTTCTTACCCTTAGTCCTATTTTGGATTTGCGGTTTTTTTTGTAAACGGGGCGCGAATGATTTGCGCATATCCGACCGATTATCCTGTCAAATGTATTCGCATATTTCTCGCATTTTTCTGTAAACAGCTCATCACTCTTAGCGTATCCAACATACAGCTTACCAAGAGCCAGATAATGGTATAGGTGGTTTGATTTATCCATCACGCTCAAATCAAAGCTGATTTTGTTATAGATGATATCTGTGAATATGTTTTTGTAGTTTCGCAAAAGCGTTACCACCTGATCGACCGTGCGGCAAAAAACCTTGTTTTCGTAAATAGTGTAATCGTCCTCATATACCTCTGTAAGCAGGCGTAAGGGTTTGATTTTACCGTTGTCTATGCTTTTCCAGTGTTCAGGGGGCGCCATGATATGCCTCACGGTATTGCGGTCAATCCTTTTGACCGCGTATATTGGCATGATAAATTCTTCAGAATTAAGATGTATAACTGGTCGGATGAAAATATTCATGATAAAAGGCATC
>CALAYY010000171.1 GCA_937895465.1 uncultured Clostridia bacterium
TGTTTAAGGATGTTTTGAAAGAAGCTGATGAACGCGGTGTAAAGATATATATCTTCTCTTTTAATAAGCTGAAGCTAGATTTTGGAGTACATTTTACTTACAATGTGACCAATGTAAGCGATTACTTTTTGAGAAGAAGAATCATAGCCGTGTTTGACCAAGAAAAGCTGATAGTGGGAGAGGGCAACGAAAAGATTGATGAGATAAGTCTTATCACCTCTAACAGCATGATTATCCAAATGGCAATTGACCTTTTGATACTAGATATCGCACAGTTAAGCTCATTGAAAGAAGGCAATTACATTAAAGATAATAATTCATTAGAAGATTATAAAAAAGGTATATCAAAATTCCATGATGACATAGGATATCCGCAAGACTTGCTAGGAAATCTCGGAAAGACGGGTATCAAGACATGAGATAATTTTAGGGGGTAATAATGGAGCAGGCAGCAATTATTCATCGTCCTTATTCAGAATACTGTTATGGTTTGGATCAGAACAATATAGTATTAAGAATTAAGGTCAAAAAAAATGATATAAAAGCTGTCAATCTCCTTATAGGGGATAGAATGTCGCAGTTTGAAAAAACTGTATCTCACCATAATATGGTGCTGACGGCTTCTGATTTTACCCATGATTATTTTGAATCCCGTATTAATACTAAGTTTGAAAGATTAAGATATTATT
The DNA here is from genome assembly GCA_937895465.1 of uncultured Clostridia bacterium. Classification (GTDB taxonomy): domain Bacteria; phylum Bacillota; class Clostridia; order Christensenellales; family DUVY01; genus DUVY01. Next base: position 690 of record CALAYY010000171.1, read on the forward strand.
TTGTTTTAACAGATTATAATAATCATAAATACATATATTCTAATTTTTGGTTTTATGAAATTGATAAGGATATAAAAGATTATTTCGAATTTCATTTTAACCATATAGCCGATTTTTTTTTGACGCCCCAATGGGTAAAGTCAGCTGTTTTTTATCAGATTTTTCCTGATAGTTTTGCCACAGACACCAAATATTTGGAAACAAAAAAGGGATATAATGATGAGTATAACCCTGAAAGAAGCTACCGAGTAGGCGGAACTCTAAAAGGCGTTATAAAAAACCTTGATTATCTAAAAGGTCTGGGTATAACGGCAGTTTATCTCAATCCAATTTTTGTATCCAAAAGTTATCACAAATACGATATTGATGACTATTATCATATTGATCCCTGTCTTGGAACTGATGAGGACTTTTTTGAGCTTGTAATAACCGCACATAAACTTGGCATCAAGGTTATTCTTGACGGAGTTTTCAACCATACAGGAACAGACTTTTTTGCTTTTGAAGATATTTTTAAAAACGGTCAGAATAGCAAGTATATCGATTGGTATTATAGTATCAAAAAGTTTCCAGTAAAAATAAATAATCCTGATTATTACACATGTTTTGCTTATTCGGGTAATATGCCAAAACTAAACACCGCTAATTATGAGGTTATAAAGTATTTTTGCGATGTTGGAAAGTATTGGATAGAAAAGTATGACATTGACGGTTGGCGGCTTGATGTAGCCAATGAACTCAATCTCAACTTTTGGCGGATTTTTCGTGAAGCTGTAAAATCAGTAAAAAACGATGTTTACCTTGTAGGCGAGATATGGGATGACGGCAGAGCTTGGATGCAGGGCGATATGTTTGACGGACTTATGAATTACCGTCTAAAAAATGCTATGCTTGACTTTTTTGCGCTGGGTAATTTGACGGCAAAACAATTTTGTGAACGGCTTGATTATCTTAATATGCGATATCACGAGAGCGGATTATTGAGTATGTATAACTTTTTGGATTCGCATGACTGTGCAAGGTTTTTGGACGAGTGCAAAAGCACAACAGATTATATGCTCTCAGCAGTCTTTTTGATGTTTTATCCAGGAGCTGCGGCTATTTATTATGGAGATGAAACAGGACTGCTTGGTAAAGCTGATAACGAAGCATATAGAAAACCTATGAATTGGCGAGATATTGATATTGACATTTTTGCTCATTTCAAAAATATAATTTCGATAAGAAACAGATTTGAAAACCTGATGTGTGCAAAATATCAAGCAGTTTTTTATAAAGACCGTGCGTTTGTTTTTAAAAGGTTTGATGACTTGCAGGCTTTATATATCGGTGTCAATCAAGGCAACGATGATATCGTTTTTGAAATTGATGATATTGAAGCGATTGCAGGAGACAAAATATCTATCTTACCATCACAGATAATAATGCAGCCCAAAAGTTATTTTATTGTTTTAAAAAAAGGAGAAAAATTATGAGTGCACCCAAAGTAGCTTATTTTTGTATGGAGTTTGGTTTGGAGTCCGACTTTAAGATTTATAGCGGCGGACTGGGAATTTTGGCAGGTGATATATTAAAAGCCGCAAAAGACATTAACGCTCCTATGGTTGGTGTAGGGATTTTGTGGCGGGCAGGCTTGACCGATCAATATATCGATAAAAACGGTTTTCCCTATGATAGTTATTATGATTACCGTTATGATTTTTTGAAAGATACAGGCGTTACGGTAGAAGTCAAAATAAAAGATGACACAGTAAAACTCAAAGTTTGGAAATGCGATATTTTGGGCAATGTGCCGTTATATCTTTTGGATCCGTTTTTACCCGATAATCCGCACAGCTTGATTTGCGGTAACTTGTACGGTTGGTTTGATGAAGAACGCATTGCTCAAGAAATCATATTAGGCATAGGCGGATATAAGGCGTTAAAGGCTTTGGGCGAAAAAGTGGATATCTATCACTTTAATGATTCGCATCCCTTGTTTTGCGCAACAGAGATTATAAAAGATTATATGACTGCACAAAATATGAGCTTTTCTGAAGCTAGAGCTGCTGCTAGGAAAAATATTGTCTTTACAACGCATACACCTGTTCCTGCAGGCAATGAGGTACACGGTCATAAAGTTTTGGATTATATGGATGCTTATAACGGACTAACCAAAGAACAGATGACTGATATAGGCGGGGACCCGTTTGGTATGACTGTAGCAGGACTAAGAACAGCTAAAATTGCCAATTCTGTGGCAGAGCTTCATTGCAACACCGCCAATAAGATGTGGACAGATGTAAAAGATGCAGCTGTTATTACCAATATAACCAACGGTGTTCATAATAAGACTTGGCAAAGCTCACAAATAAAAGAGGCGTATTTGTCTAATGG
>CALAYY010000172.1 GCA_937895465.1 uncultured Clostridia bacterium
TGAATAAAGGTTAAACAAACATAATAAAAATATTATCCTCCGATTATTTGGTATATATTATATTTATTATGTTTGTTTAACCTTTATTCATAGTTAGCACTTTTATTTGTTCTGTGCTGATATTGAGCAGCACGGATACAGCATTAATAATATCCAATTTTACTTTGACATCATCAGCTCCTTCCGCCACAATAAGTACCCCTGTTACTTTTGGAGAAACTTCTTTCAAAATTAAAGGTATCTGCTCTCCTGAAACATATATAACTTGTGGGCTTGAGGTATTAGAATTGTTTTCATTATAACCGCCGTCCCCTCCGCTAGAAGTGTTTTTGGTTGAGCTTGTTATATAGGCTATTACCCTTTCAGGCGTACTTTCAAATGTTATCATTATGTCAACTTTACCTGCATTTTTTATACCTGATAACATTTTAGATAATTTTTTTTCTGTTTCAAGGCAATAATCATAAGCTGAAGAATAGTTATTATTTTTGTCTGTTTTATTATTTTTTGTAAGCCAAGATGCATTGGAAGTAAAATAAATCAATAAAATGATTGCAACAAAAGCTATGGCTATATAAATTTCAATATTCTTTATTTTCTTTATTCTTGCCCAAAAATTGCTTTTTTTGTTAATATCCTTATCTTTTTTCTTGTCTTCAAAATTATCTTCAGTTAAAAATATTTTATCAGGTTTTTTGAGGGTGTTTTCTACACTTTGCTTTTGTTCAGGCTTTATGTCCTGCAATTTTTCGTCTTCAATACAGTCTGATTTTGGCACATTAATGCTTTGTATTTTGTTGCTTTTAATTTCTTTTTTATGAGGGTCTTCAATATTTAAAGATAATTTTTGAAAACTTTCTATTGGTTTTACCCCCGAAACATACACCTGTCTTATGATTTTCTCACCCATAAACAATCACCGCTATATCTTCATCATTTAGATACCCTTTTATTTTTTCTTTTATCTTATCAAACGTTTTAGAATCCTTTTTTATATCGCATCTAGAAACATTTACACTTACCGCCCTAACCTTTAATACATTGTTATCTATTATTGCAGTAAGCTTAATTTGAACATCATTAATCCCGTCCATGCTCAATTTGTTTTCAATCGAATCTTCTAAAACAGCTAATTGTTGTAAATTTACATTATCAACTATCCTTTTATCAGCCTGAATATCTTTACCGCTAAACAGTTCTGTATAATCCCATTTTTTATTAAGTAATCCAGGCAAAGGTGAGAGTATTATAAAAAGAGTTATTATAGACATAATGCTTTTAATATATTTTTTGGTGCTGCCTTCAGGCATTATAATGTCAACCAAAACCCCCAAACCCGCCGCTCCGATAATACTCATAACCCATTTCGAAACCAGATTCATGTGTATTACCCCCATATATAGTTGCCGGTACAAACAACCAAAAGCAGCATGATAAAATACATAAATGCAACGCTCAAAATTATTACTATTAGCATAGATAGACTTTTTGCCGCCTCCCCAACAAAGTTAGAAAAGCCTTCTGGTGCCAACGGCTCCAAGATAGCTGCAGTAAGCTTGAGAGTAAGCATCAAAACAATAATCTTAATCAAAGGTGCCAAAATTGTTGAAGCCAATAAAAACAGTCCTGCAACACCCACTGCATTTTTTATTAGTACGCTGCCTGCCATTATTAGATTAAAACCGTCTGAAAGATATCCTCCAATTATAGGTATATAATGACTTATTGCAAATTTTGCGGTTTTTATTGAAACACCGTCATGAACAGAAGCCGTTATGCCTTGAATTGACATAAAAGCGGTAAACACTGTAAAGATTATCCCTATCAGCCACTTTGATAAGCTTGAAGTAAATGAAGTGAATTTTTTCATTTTTATTGTAGGAGATAAATTGCCAATAATGTTAAATATATATCCAAAAATAAATAGCGGCAATATAATATTGACCATTATCTGACTTACAACCAAAGATAGGATACTAACCATTGGCTGATAAACGGCAGCAGATGTTGTGCCGCCTATTGCCGTTAAAACGCCTAAAATTATAGGAAAAATCAAATTGATTTGGGTTTGCATGGCTATAACTGTGTTTTTAGTTAATGTTACAAGATAAAAAGCTGTAACTGAAACTGCCAAAATTACTGCTCCATAACACGCAAAATATATTATATTACCTGTACCCTTATTAGAATTATTAAATTGCAAATTACTTAAAATTGAACATAATGTCGCTATACCCACAACCGTGGCAAGTACAGGCAAAAATGAAGTTATATCTCCCAAAATAAGATACATTATTGCCCTAAATACATTACTGCTGTTATATTCGCCGTTAAGCAGCTGTCTTACCCTGTCAAGAAAACCAGAACCTCCAAACAATTCTTTTTCTTCGCTGTCTAATGAATTGATTATCTGTTCAAGTCCCCAAAAGTCCATATTATTTAGCTGTTCTTCTATTGAATCTTGGAGCTTTTTTTGGGCTTCTTCTTTTGTCATATCTTCTGCACGAACAAAGCATGGGCTTAGGCTTGTCCAAATAATTAAAAAAAGCAAAGCCAATATTAAGATTATTTTTATTTTGCTAAAATTCCGTTCTTTTTTCATTATGGTATTATTGCTATTATAAGTTCTATAAGTGCGGTAATTATAGGAAGACTCAAAAACATTATTATAACTTTTCCTCCAAACAACACCTTGTCCGACATACTTTTTGCTCCCATATCTTCACAGATTCCAGCAGAAAATTCTGTTAAATATCCAACTCCAATTATTTTTAAGACACTTGCAATAATTTTGGTATCTAGACCAGTCTTTTGGGCAAGACCGTTAATAGTAGAGATAATTTCAACAAGCATATCAATCACCATCATAAAGACAACAACAGAACCTGCCAGCAAAACCAAATAAGCTATTTCAGGCTTTGTATCCTTTAACAGTGAATATACAACGGCTGAAGTAAGACCAATGGCAATTATCTTTATTAAGTCCATATTGTCTTATAGACCTTATAAAGATTAAATAGTTGTTTTACCGCATCAAAAAGCTGACTAATCATATTGATAACCATGAGTAATACTATGATAAGTCCTGCCAAAGTTACCAATGTGGCAATCTCATCTTTATCAGATTTTTTTAATATTTGTGTCACTACCGCCGTCAAAATTCCTATTGCCGCTATTCTAAATATTATTTCTATACCTATTTGCATAACTTTTCCTTAACTATCTATAAAATTATTACTCCGATAGCAATGCCTCCCAAAACACCAAGTCTGAAATACAAGCCGCCGTACTTTTTGCATTCCTCTATTGCCGTGCCTTGTTTTATCAAAAAAGCTTCCTTAATACTCAAAATCCCGCCCCGCTGTGTAGATGAATCACTTTTTCCCAAAATATCCAGCAATTGAATCAACAGCATATATTCCTCATCGTTTAACTGAATCTTTGGAATATAGTTAATTAGTGCGGTTCGGTTAATGTTTTTTTTGCTGTCCAAAAGCGTTGTATATCGTTCGATAATTGGTGATAGCATAGGAAAGGTCTGTAAGCGGTTTTTTAACATCTGCGACAATGTGGGCTGAAAATATGTAATGTCATTGATTATACAGTCGCATAACCTGACCGCTTCATTAAGTAGCTTTTCTCTTTGTTTGTATTTTTGACTTTGTTTAAACCCCAAATATGCCCCTGCACAGCTAGCCAGTATAAAGCCAACAATCTTTATCCACATATAACTTTTCCTTACGGCAAATACATGTTGTTAAAATTAGAATCATATATACCCTCATAAGTACCAGGCCCTTTTCTGTTAGACAGCACAACAAACCTTTCAAACAGCCTTTTTTTTAAAATGGTCTCAAAGCCTTGTTTGTTTATAAGATCCAAATGGTCGAAAGCATGAACAGAAGCTATAATCTTTACACCGCATCCTGCGGCATATATAACCGCTTCCAAATCATTTTGAGTTGCAAGCTCATCAGTTATTATGATATCTGGTTTCATTGCTCGGATACCCTGTTCAAAACCGTATCTTTTGGTGCAGTTACTGATTACATCTGAAAATTCGCCTATATTGAGTTGAGGCAATCCGTTATAGCAAGAAGCTATCTCATATCTTTCGTCTATTATAAGCGTGTTAATTATCTTGTTTCCTTCTGACATCAACCTTGCCAAATCTCGTAAAAAAGTGGTTTTTCCTCCGCCAGGCGGAGAGATTATCAGAGTATTATATAAATTATCCTGAGCTACAAACGGGTAAGCTGTCAAAGCACAATCAATTACCTCATGAGGAATTCTGATAATAAGTGAAGTGAAATTCTTTACACTTTTTATAATGTCATCTTCTATGACAAGCTCGCCGCAAACACCTATCCTTATACCCCCAGTAACCGTAATATAAGAATGTTTTAACTGGTTGTTAACGGCATACATCGAATAATCAGCCGCCTTATAAATAATAGCCTCCAGCATTTTTCGATCCGTTACTATGCTTCCGCCCTCACGTCCTCCTATTCCTTGAGGATTGAGGTAATAATATTTTCCCCCATAATTAACACTTACAGGTAATCCGCTTCTTATTCTGATTTCATAGACATAATCATAATTTAATTTATTTTTTAATATATCTACAAGATATTCAGGCAGAATTTTATCAATCATAAACTTGTCCTTATTGATATCTCTAAATATATATTAATTTTTTATAAAAAATATGAGTTTTTTGAAACTAAGCAATAAAAAAAGACCCTGAATTTTTGTTCAGAGTCCATAGAAAATAGACATAAAAGCTTTTTAATTATTTTACTCTTTCCATGTATGTTCCATCACGGGTATCAACACGGATTTTGTCGCCTTGGTTAATAAATAAAGGCACCTGAATATTATATCCAGTTTCAAGGGTTGCGGGCTTGTTGCCGGCTTTTGAAGTGTCGCCTTGCACTCCCGGTTCGGTAAAAGTTATTTCAAGCTCAACAAAATTGGGCGGAATAACTGAAAAAGGCTGACCCTTATAAAACTGAATAGTAACTAAGGTTTCTTCTTTTATGAAGTTTAATGCTTCTTCTACTTGATCGTGATTGAGCGGCAACTGCTCGTAAGTAGATGTATCCATAAAATAATACAACTGTCCGTCATTGTATGAATATTGCATTTCCTTGCGCTCTATAACCGCTATAGGAAATTTGTCTGTAGGATTGAATGTTGATTCCAATAATTGTCCTGTTATAACATTCTTTATCTTGGTCCTTACAAAAGCCGAACCTTTACCAGGTTTTACATGCTGAAAATCTACAACCATATAAACCTTGCCGTCCATTTCAAAAGTGTTTCCTTTTCGGAACTCTCCTGCTGTTATCATTAAATTGTGTCCTCCTTAAATTTTCATATCTTTTGAAAAATTTGTGAGATTGATGTTGCCGTCTTTTTTGACAACAATCATATCTTCAATTCTAACTCCGCCCAAACCCTGTATATAAATACCTGGTTCAACCGTCACTACCATATTTTCTTTTAATACTGTTTTTGAACCTACGCCAAGCCTAGGATTTTCATGAATAAAAAGTCCGACAGAATGTCCTAATCCATGACCAAACTCTTTTCCGTAACCGTTGGCTGTTATATACTCTCTTGCAAAAGAATCTGCCTCATGTCCTGTCATGCCTGCTTTAATGCTGGAAAGCGCATATTCCTGAGCTTTTTTTACTATGTTATATATTTCTATAAGCTTCTTATCGGGCTCGCCCAAAGTAACAGTTCTTGTCATATCAGAGCAATAGCCCTTATATTTACAACCTATATCAAGCGTGATAAAATCATCCTTATCCAAACGATAATCTGAATAGCTGTGGTGGGGCTTATAAGTGTTAACGCCCATAGCTACAATAGGCTCAAAACTAAGTCCGTCTGCACCGTTTAGATACATATTATAAATAATCTCAGCACAAACATCTCTTTCACTCATTTTGGGTTTGATACGCTCTAAGGTTGCACATAAAGCCTTTTCGGTAATTTCCTGTGAAATCTTAATTAACTTGATTTCTTCTTCGGACTTGACCATACGGCAGGTATCAACAATATCTGAGCAAGGTATGAGTTCAAATCCATTAAGTGCTTCTTTTAGATTCTGAAATTCGGAATAGGTCAAGGACTGATCTTCAAATCCTACAGTTTTTGCTCCAAGGCTATGTAAAATAGCTTTTACAGTATCATAAAATTCTGAATATTTTACAAACTTAAGTTCCCAACCGTTTAGAGCTTCTTTTGCAGCATATTCATATCTAAAGTCGGTAATATAATATTTAGCTTTTTTATTGAGAATTACACCGCCAAAAGATGTTCTCAATCCAGAGAAATACTGTCTGTTATCCTCATTAATTAAAAGATAGCAATCAATGATGTTATTAAATAAGCTGTTAGTATTATCCATTTTTTACCTCTAACTTTCTTATTTTATCATAAAAATATTCTATATCAAAAGAGTTTTTCATATATTTGTTTCATTTCCAATGAATCTTCCGCCATATTATCCGTTGATTCACAAATTATCACAGGCGACATTTTATATTCATACAAAACTTGTGCCAAAGGCTCAAAATCAGGCCCGTAAAAGCTTGCCTCTTCGTCAGTAAAATTAAGATGATGAATTTCGCCTGAGGCTCCGTATTTTATTTTGGAAAAATGTATATGAATATACGGTGCTTTCTTCTCGCCCAAAACACCAAAAACTATATCCATAATTCTTTTGAAATCATCTTTGGTCTTAAGATTGCCTTGCATATATGAATTAATATGTCCAAAATCCAGACAAGGTATTAACATAGGATGCAAAGTGCATAAAGCACATATTTCCTCAACAGTTCCTATCTGGCTGTATTTGCCCATAGTTTCAGGGCACAAAATAAAAGAAGAACTAAGGTTTTTTTGCTCTATTATATTTAACAGTTCCTCCATTCTTTTATAAATACGCAATAATGCATCTTTACGCTCTGCGCCTGTAACTGTACCGCTGTGTATGACACATCTTGTACCGCCCAAAACTTTTAATTTTTCTAAGGTCTGTAAAACATAACCAAAAGAGTTCTGTGCCTTCTGATCATCGGGATTGGCAAGATTAATATAATATGGCGCATGAACACTTAGCTCTATGCCGTTTTCCTGCATTGCAGTCCCAATTTTTGAAGCCGTTTCATCGGACATTTTGACCCCGCGTCCAAAAGAATATTCAAAGGCATTAAGTCCCAAAACTTTTAACCATGCAGGAGCTTCAAAGGTATGTTTTAGCCCTGCTTCATAAAAACTCTTAGAATTGCCTGAAGGTCCAAATCTTGTCATATCAATCATCTCCGTTAAAAAAGCTCTTGACTGCTTTTATGTCCTGATTAATCTGGTTAATCAGCTGTTCTTTGGTTCGGTATTTTTCAATTCCTCTTAAATAGTCATACAACTCTATTTTAACATCTTTTTCATAAAGATTACCGCTATAATCTAGAATATGTGTTTCAACATTTTCCGAATTATCAGAAAAAGTTGGTTTTGCTCCTATGCTTGTAACGGAAATATAACTTTGATTATCAAACAGCGTTTTGGATATATATACTCCGCTTAACGGTCTGACCTTATCAGGCTGAAAATTAATATTAATAGTGGGTAAATTAAGTCTTCTACCCTCTCCCCGTCCGCTTATCACTTTGCCTTTTAAAAAAAACGGTTCAATCAAAAGTTGATTGGCTTTTTTTATTTCGCCGTTTTCTATCATTTTTCTTATATTTGAGCTTGAAACCTTAGTCTGTTCTGACAAAACAAAATCTAAAACACAAAACTCTATTTTTTGCTCCATAAAGCGTTTTTTAAGATAATTAATATCGCCTTCTCCGCCTTTGCCAAAACGATAATCAGAACCGCAAACAGCAAATTGTATATTATGATTACTTAATAGCTCATCAATAAAGACTGACTTATCTTCATTCATAAAATTATTGTCAAAGACTTGTTTTAACACAATATCTACACCCAAGTCTTCCAGCTTTTTTATTCTTTCGTCAAAAGAAAAGATTAATTTGCTTTCTTTGCCTAAAACCTGCATAGGATTGTTTTCAAAAGTCAAAACAGCACTCATAATGCCATTATTTTTAGCATAATTAATTGCTTTATTTATAACCGTTCTATGTCCTATATGTACGCTATCAAAAAACCCCAGCGCAATTGCTAACGGTTGTTTGGTTTTATCAAAAAAATGCTTAATAATCATTAGTAACCTTTATATCAATCTTATATCAAGTTTGTACTTATCATCTATTTTTTGCCCAATACCTATTAATTGAGTATCGTGATAAAATGCTATATCTTTTACTGCTTGAGTAACACTTGCATTAAAAGGCGCACCGTTAATAGCAAGAAAACGATCTCTTTCAGTATCTATTATGCAATTATCAAATTCTGACAACACCTCTTCACACTTGATTATTTCAAAATTATCTTTTAATTGTTCTTCTGTCTTAGAACTTTGGATATTAAAAAATCCTGATGATGTTCTTATTAGACATATCATAACAGCACAAGTGTTAAGACGATTTGCAATATCACGGCATAAACTTCTAATATATGTACCGCCTGAACAATGAATTTCAAAAGCAAACTCATTATTACCAAAATCTTGCGCACTAATTTTAAAAATTTGCACTTTAGCAGGCTTTAACTCAACACTTTCACCGTTTCTAGCAAGTGTGTATGCCCTTTCGCCGTTGATCTTTTTTGCGCTAAACTTTGGAGGCATCTGAGAAATTATTCCGGTAAACTCATCCAAAACGCTGTTAATTTCATCTATTGTTACAACTTTGTCATTAGTTTTGGTAATCTGACCGTCCAAATCCAAGGTGTCAGTTTCAATTCCAAATCTAAAAACAGCTTTATATATTTTGGTTTTGTTGATAAGATAATCAAAAAGTCTAGTAGCTTTACCCAAAGCTATGGGCAGTACACCGCAAGCAAACGGGTCTAAAGTACCTAGATGCCCGCATTTTTCTCTAGAAAGTTTTTTTATAAAAGATACCGCACGGGTTGAAGACATCTTTGGCGGTTTCAAAAAATTAATGAATCCCGTCATAAGGGGTCTATAACCTTCTCACAAGCCTTTACAATTCTTTCTATGACATCTTCAAAGCAACCGTTAACCATAAAGCCAGCCGCCTGAACATGCCCTCCACCGCCAAATATAGACGCAACTTCGGCGACATTAACACCTTTTTTGGAGCGAAGACTTACCTTATAGGCATTTTTGGCACTTTCTGTCAGACAGATACCAATCAATACTCCGCTTATATTAATAGCATAGTTAATTATACCTTCAGTTTCATTTATTTCAAGATTGTATTGTTTGAGCATATCGCTTTTTATTCCAATAAAAGAAATCCTGTCTTTACTGAAAAAACGCATGCTTGTAATACAGTCTTTTATTAACATTAATTTATCTTTGGAAATTTCTTTAAAAAGTTTTTGAGAAATATATTCAATATCGATATTATATTTGATAAGCTCTGCTGCTGCAATATGAGATCCGCTTGTAGTATTGGCTTGAGTAAAATGTCCTGTATCAGTAACCATTCCCACATAAAGAGCAAGTGCGATTTCATCATCAATTTCTAATTGAAGTGCTTTTAAAACTTCAAATATAAGCTCACAACTACTTGATAAGTTTTTGATAAGATTGGTTTTAGCATAATTGGTATTGGTCACATGATGGTCTATATTGATAGAGTTCGGATGTTTTAAGAACGCATCCTTATATTTGCCCAGTCTATACTCATCTGCACAATCTATTGATATAAATACATCATAATTACCATTAAGCGTCCCGCTTAGGACATTATTTGCATTAGGCAAAAAACTAAGTAAAGCAGGTACTTCTGAATCACAATAGCAGTCAACCTCTATGCCCTTTTTCTTTAGTGCTAATCCAAGCCCGTTCATTGAGCCAAGAGCATCTCCGTCCGGTCGTATATGCGTAAACAAAGCGGCTCTTTTTATACCATTAAGATTTATCATCATCCTTCCCCGTATTAATTTCGGAAATAATTTTATTTATCTTTTGTGAATATTCCTGAGAATCATCTTTCAAAAAATGCAGCTCGGGCATAGTGCGCATATCTTTCATAATGGAAGCAAGCTCACGCCTTATGAAGCTAGCACCATGCTCAATTGCTTTGAATGTCTCATCACATTGACTTTGTGTGCCGTACAAGCTAAGCCAAACCTTACTATGCTTTAGATCATTAGTAGTATCTACACGCATAACACTGACCATAGCAGTTATGGATGGATTTTTGAGCCTAGATAAAATTTCACTCAAATTTCTAAGTATTTCTGCGTTAATACGCTTTTCTCTTATAACAGACATTAATTATATCTTCTCCAAAGTATATGATTCCAAAACATCTCCAACTTTAAAATCAGAAAAACCATTTACGGTAACGCCGCATTCATAATTTGTAGCTACTTCTTTTACATCGTCTTTTAGGCGTTTTAGTGAGCCCATAGCACCGTCATAAACAACAGTATTGTCTCTCAACACCCTTATGTTGCCTGATCTTAGCATCTTACCGCTTGTTACGTAACAGCCTGCAACAATGCCTGAACCTGTAATTTTAAATACATTTCGGACTTCACATTGACCGTTAACTGTTTCTTGATATTTGGGTGCAAGCATACCTTTTATTGCAGCACTTACATCGTCTATTGCATCGTATATTATACGGTATAGTCTGATATCAATACCTGCACTTTCAGCATACTGCTTGCTTTCAGAATCTGGTCTGACATTAAAGCCGATTATTATTGCTCCTGAAGCCTCAGCCAGCATAACGTCAGATTTGTTAACAGCTCCTACACCGCAGTGAATTGAATTGACTCTTACTTCTTCATTGCTGAGTTTATTTAGCGATTCTTTCAAGGCTTCAACAGAGCCTTGAACATCTGCTTTTATGATAAGATTCAAATCTTTTAACTGCCCCTCACTAATCTTATTAAACACATCACTAAGTGTAACAACATTAGTTGAAGCCGCACCTGAAGCTTTTTGTTTGGTAACTCTTTCTGAAATTACCTGCTTTGCAAGCTTTTCGTCTTCTACCACATAGATAGGCTCGCCTGCATCAGGCACTTCGGAAAAGCCTAAAATAGATACAGGCATAGAAGGTCCTGCCTCTTTTACCGCTCTGCCTTTATCGTCCTGCAAAGCTTTTATACGTCCATAAGTAACACCTGAAACAACCGTATCGCCAACCTTTATTGTGCCGTTTTCAACTATTATATTGGCAATAGCACCCTTGTTTTTATCAAGCTTGGCTTCTACTATCGTTCCATAACCCATTCTGTTAGGGTTGGCTTTAAATTCATTAACTTCTGCGACTGCGATTATAGTTGTGAGCAGTTTGTCTATATTCTTTCTGGCTTTTGCAGAAATTTCTACTGCAGGAGAATCTCCTCCCCATGCTTCGCAAAGCACGTCATGCGCAGATAATTGCTCAAGTATCTTTTGAGGATTAGCATCCTGCTTATCCATCTTGTTAATAGCTATAATAATGGGTACTTTGGCTGCTTTGGCATGGTTAATAGCTTCTATTGTCTGGGGCATTACGCCGTCATCAGCAGCAACGACTATAATAACTATATCTGTGACCTTAGCTCCTCTTGCACGCATAGCTGTAAATGCTTCATGACCTGGAGTATCTACAAAGGTTACTTTTTTATCGCCTACATTGACTGTATAAGCTCCTATATGCTGAGTTATTCCGCCTGCTTCATCGTCTGTTACATTGGTCTTTCTTATAGCATCAAGTAATGAAGTTTTACCGTGGTCAACGTGTCCCATAACCGTAACAATAGGGGGGCGTTCGGACAAATCTTCAGGTGAATCTTCTTCCATTGCCGATTCGGTCAAAACTTCTTCTTTGGTTTTATCAAGTCGTTTTTCAAGTTTCACACCAAATTCATCAGCAACAAGCTCCATAGTTTCAAAATCAACTACACCGTTAATTGTAGTCATTATTCCCAAAATCATAAGTTTTTTCAGAATTTCCTGAGCAGTTATACCTATTTTTTCTGACAGCATTTTTACAGTCAGGTTTTCAGTAGTAATAACCGCCTTCTCTATTTTGATAGGAATGATTTCTTGCTTGGGTGCTTTTTTTGATTTTGCCTTGCGATGTCTAGGTCCAAAATCATCATCAGCTCTTTCATCAACAAAACCGCGCCTTACAAGAGTACGCTTATTCATTGTCTTTTTGTCTTCAGCCACTTTATCTTTACGCTCAAAAGGCTTTTTATTCGCTGTTGAAGCAGGTGCACTTGATGCAACAATAGGTGCAGCTGTTCTGTTGATGCCGTCTTTATTAAAACCAGGCTTAGGTCCGTAAGGAGGTCTCGTGCCTTGGCCTTGAGGTCTTGGAGTATATCCTCCACCTTGGCCTTGGGGTCTTGGAGTATATCCACCGCCTTGACCTTGAGGTCTTGGAGTATATCCACCGCCTTGACCTTGAGGTCTTGGAGTGTATCCACCGCCCTGTCTATTATAACCACCAGCTCCGCCTTGATATGACTGACCTTGAGGCCTTCTGTCTCCTTGAGGTCTGTCGTTTTGCTGACGAGGCGGCCTTTGCTGCTGACGATCATTACGATCAAATTGTCTTACTCTTGATTGAGATTGATTTTCTTTAGGTCTTTCTTTTTGAGCTTCCGACTTAACTTCTTTTGCTTCTTCAGTCTTTGCTTCAGTTTCTATTTTTACTGATATTTCTTCTTTCTTTAATGCTTTTTGTTCTTCGACTTTTGAAATAGTCTCAACAGGCTCTTTTATTTCTTCCGTAATTTTTATTTCTTGCGCTGTTTGCTCTGCTTCTTTTTCAACAACCTTACTTTCCAAGGCCTTCTGATTTGCTTCTTCTTTACGTTGCAATTCCAAAGCCTGAGCAATCGCCTCTTGCTCTTTTTTACGGTTAAGGTCTTCAAAAGAACGCAAAGCTAAATCAAGCCGCTTTTTTTGCTCTTTTACGGCAAATGTCAGCTTAGGCAATTTGTCTTCCTTTATACTATTGATTAGTTTTATTCTATCAATATTTTCTTCTGTCTTTTTAATTTCTGCCATTTGCTTCACCCTCCGCCAAGTAATAACCGCTGCCAACATTATCCATTATTGCAGTTACCATATTAATGTCAGTTATGCCAATAACTTTGCAATTAGTTGTGTTTAAAATTTGATTCAAATCTGCCTCGCTTAACATAAGTGGTATTTTATTTTTTTCGCTAATAAATTTTGTTTCTCTTAATGATTTTTCAGATAGCGAATTATCTGAAATAATAAGCTTAATATGTCTTATTTTAATTTTAATATTGTCTAATCCAAAAACAATCTTTCCGCCTTTTATCGCAAATCTCAAATATGTTTCAATCTTGTTTGTGACCACAATACTCCTCTAACAGTCTATTATATGTTTCTGCGTCAATACTAGATTTGAACTCTCTGTTAAATAGCTTTTTTTTAACAGCAGTTTGGATACACACATCACTGTTACAGACATACGCTCCGCGTCCATGAGCCCGTCCCGAAAAATCCAATTTCACATCGCCTTCAGGGGTTTTTACTACCCTTAACAGTTCTTTTTTAGGCTGTGGTTTTCGGCATGCAACACACGTACGAGTAGGGATTTTCATTAAAGTTCTCCTAAGCCCGCCTCAAAGTCTTCTAATTCCAGCATCTCATCTTCAGATGACTCTTCATTGATATCCTTAAATTCATCCATATTCTGACTGGCTGTCAAGGACTTTACATCAATTTTCCAGCCTGTAAGTCTAACGGCAAGTCGGGCATTTTGACCCTTCTTTCCT
Organism: uncultured Clostridia bacterium; assembly: GCA_937895465.1. Classification (GTDB taxonomy): domain Bacteria; phylum Bacillota; class Clostridia; order Christensenellales; family DUVY01; genus DUVY01. The sequence continues at coordinate 13,873 of CALAYY010000172.1, forward strand.
ATTGCCAAAGACAATTTATCATCAGGGACAATAACCTTTGCCGTATGTTCTTCATCATTAACCTGCACCATCAAAACCTTTGCAGGACTTAATGCCCTTGCGATATATTCAAGTGCATCAGAGCACCAAGGAATTACATCGATTTTTTCTCCGCCAAGCTCCGCTACTATAGTGTTAATTCTCATTCCCCTATTACCTACACATGCTCCCACAGGATCAATAGAAGAATCTTCTGAATAAACTGCAATTTTAGTACGATATCCAGCTTCTCTTACAATGTTTTTTATTACCACTATACCTGCAGCAATTTCGGGAACTTCTTGTTCAAACAATCTTTTGACAAAGCCCTCACAAGAACGAGACACCAAAATCTGCGGTCCTCTAGGTCCTACTTTTACTTTTTTAACATATACCTTTATTTTGTCGTTAATATTATACTTTTCATTGGGTATTTGGTCGCTAGGGAGCATGACTGCTTCCATTTTGCCAAGATCTACATAAACATTTTTTCCGTCAACACGCCTTACAACGCATATAGTGAGCTCGTCTTCCTTCTGGGCAAGCTCGTCATAAGCCATTTTGCTTTCAAGGTCTCTTAGTTTTTGAGTTACTACCTGTTTTGCGGTCTGAACTGCAATTCTGCCAAACTCTTTGGGCGTGATTTCTTCGCTTATTATATCTCCAATTTTAGCTGTTTTTTTGAATTCTTTTGCGTCTTCTAACAAAATCTCTTTATCTTTATTGGTTATTTCTTCTACCACGGTTTTGTAAGCAAAAATTCTGATAGTGTTTCTATCGGCATTAATTCTTACTTCTATAGACTTGGCTTCGCCGTAATGTCTTTTATATGCCGAAACCAAAGCACTCTCAAGTGCCTCCAAAAATACTTCCTTTTTTATCTTCTTGCTAGCTTCCAATTCATTAAGCGCCAGAAAGAAATCCTTGTTAATCATCTGATTCTCCTTGTTTTGATCAAATTATTATATCAAAATTTTATTAACAATGTCATAAGCCTGATATTGTCCCTATCAAGCACATATTCCTTATTAGTTTTTAATTCTCTAACCGTTACACTGCTGTCGTTATACGCTATTAAAACAGCCTCTAAAACAGTTTTTTTGCCGATAGGATTTTTTAGATTGACCTCAACTTCTTTATTCATATTTCTGATATAGTCTTTATCAGAAAGTATGGGTCTATCTAGTCCCGACGATGAAACATTAAGGTTGTACGGTGTACCCTCAGTAGGATCAAGCTCATCCAAAATTTCATCTATTGCATAATGAACTTTTTCACAGTCAGATAAAGAAATACCTTCCGGCTTATCAATAAATGCCGTTAGCTGCCATGCTTTATCCTTATAACCGTAAGTTACCTCTACAAGCTCATATCCCAAATCTTCTACCGTCTTTGATATTGCGTTTTGAACTTTTGATGCTACATTCATATTTGTTCCTTTCAAACAATGAGAGTGGGACAAGCCCACTCTCTTTTGGTCACTAAATTTAACAATCATATTATATCAAAGAACTTACTATATTGCAAATACTTTTTAGAACATAATCTCCAGGTTGTTTTATTCTCCAATTACAAAATTACCGTTTTTGAAAAACTTGATTTCGCTTCCGTCTTTTTTTATGCCGGTTATTTCTAAATCAAGCGTTCCTACCATAAAATCAACATGCTCCAATGAATCATTAAGTCCTGCTTTATTTAAGTCTTGCCTGTTGAGATTCTCGGCATCTTTTAGACATGGGTAGGCTTTTCCTATGGCAAAATGACAGCTAGCGTTTTCATCAAATAATGTGTTAAAGAAAATTGTATTCATTTTTTGAATAGGCGAATCAAAAGGCACAAGTGCAATTTCACCCAAATACTTTGAACCTTCGTCTGTCTCTATTATATTTTTCAAAATATCCTGACCTATTCTTGCTTTATAGTCCACTATTTTTCCCTTATCAAATGTAAGATAAAAGTCTTCTATTTTGGCACCGTTATGTATAAGCGGCATAGATGCGACAAGAGTGCCTTTTGCGCTGAATTTGTAAGGCGCTGAAAACACTTCTTCTGTCGGCATATTAGCAGTAAAGAGTCTGCCCTTGGACAATTCCTGTCCGCCCAAAAAGATATAATTTTCAGGCAGTTCAATATAAAAATCCGTTCCCAAAGAGTTTTTATATTTCAACGCCTTAAAATCAGCGTTATTTAGGTATTCTACACGTTCTTTTAATAACTGCTGATGCTCTTGCCATGCCTTCTCAGGATTAGGCGTATCAAGCCGCATAGCTTTGGCTATAAGTTCAAATAGCTTTTCATAAGCCTTGTCATCATTGGGAAATACTTTTTCTGCCCATTCTATACTCGGATATGCTATTATTGACCAGCGTATGTCGCTGTTCATTGTTGCTTCATAAAATTTCTTAAGCTTGGTGCGATTAGCTTTGGAATAAGCCGCCATCTTATCCGGATTAATTCCCATAAAAGCTTCAGGGTCATTAGAAACCACAGAAATGTATGCAGCGTCTTTTTCAACCGCATATTCTCTGGATTTTATCAGCCAATCAGGAATATCAATAAGGCTTTCGATGCTTTCATTAAGATATCTAAGCCGCATTATTTTTTCTGAACCAAATAATGCCGTAACCTTTTTGGCACCTGCTTGATAAGCCGCTTCTATAAGACAAGTTACAAACTCATGGCAGCAAGCATCGGCACCAATAACAACCTCATCATTTCTTTTGATATTTGCACCGACTTTTACGGTAAGCTCCGCATATTTTTTTAATATTTCTTTATTCATATTTTTACCTCTATATGCTGATTTTTTTATCTATATTTCTTTTAATTAGACAGCTTGGATAATTCCAAAAAAACCTTGGCTGTTGTCAGGGCATCAAACTGCGCCCTATGCGCCATTATATTGACGATATTAAAATATTGCGCTACAGTCGTCAATTTGAAGTTGCTTATAAGACCTTTTAGCTTTTGTCTTGCAATAATAAGTGTATCTTCAACCTTATATTCATCATAATAATAATGTGTTATATCGGAATATCGGCTTATAAAAGGAAGGTCAAAATCCAAGATGTTATGTCCTACCAAAATTGCACCGTCGCAAAATTTATAAAAATCTCCTGCAATTTGTTCAAAAATTGGGCTTTGAGAAACCATTTCATCAGTAATGCCTGTAAGTTTTGAAGTATCAGGCGGTATCGGCATCTTGGGGTTAATAAGCGTTGAAAAAAGCTGGCATATCTTGCCGTCTTTAATTTTGACTGCGGCAATTTCAGTTATTCTGTCATTATCACTTATACCTGTTGTTTCCAAGTCAAATACCACATAAGTGTTTTTCTTGATTTCGTCAGGAACTGTATCAGCAATCAAAAAGTTAGCTTGCTCAGTAATGACAATATCCTCAGGAAAAATAACCGTGTAATTTTCGGGAACAGTGTTACGATGCTTATATTCTACAAGGTCTTTTGGAATTTCACAATAGCTTATAGAACGGACAATAATATTAAGTGAGTACTTACCCTGTTCTACCTTGCCCTTTATAATAATTTCTGAACCGTCCGCAAGATTGTCAGCTTTTTGAACTGATGAGCTGTGAGCAAAGAAAACACATTCTACTTCCGCGGTAAAATCTTGCAATACAAACTTATAATAAACCTTTTCTTTATCACTTTCTGGATTCTTTTTGGATTTGTATGTTGAACGCTTGAGATTTTTAATAATACCGCATATTACAGCTTCCTGCTCGCAATACATATTAAGGTCTTTTATATAAGCCGCCGGCTCATTAATCACTTTTCCAATAAAATGATTGACGCTTATAGGATATATAAGGCGGTTATTGGTGTATGTAACAGCTTTTATTGGCTCAGGCTTTAAAATATCAAGAATATCTTCTTTAGCCTCTTTTTTGATTAGCTCAGTTTCAAAATCGGCGCAATATGTATCTGACATCTTATCAGAAATCATCTTGTCAAGCTCTTTGGAAATTGCATAATCGTAATACAATTCATCAATGCTGATTATGATTTTGGTAACTTTATTTTGAATTATTTTTATGTTTTTTCTAGAAAAATTATTTAGATTAAGCTCTGCTTTTATTAATGACTGTAAAGACAAAATCAAATGCTCTTCTATAACATCAACCTTAAAAAAGTCGCAATGTGTTTCTATGCCCGTAAGCTGCTTGCATATTTTCTTTATCTCTGCAAAGGATTTTTTTTGGCTGTCCAAAAAAGGCTCCTCATTAGGATATAAAAATTCTATCTTACAATAATCCTCTGCAGTAAAATATGTAACCTTATTGAGCCTTAAATATTTATATTTAGGATTGATTTTAATGATTTCTTCTATTAGTTTTTCCAAAGTATATCCCCAAAATTAAAAAGACATTAGGTTATTTTTCTTTGACAAATTCCTCAACCATTCTGACAAGTTCGTCCAAAAGTTCACTTTCCTTAACTGTCTTTACAAGTTGACCTTTTTCAAATATTATACCCTTGCCGTCTCCGCCTGTTATACCAAAATCCGCACCTTTTGCCTCTCCTGGACCGTTAACCGGACATCCCATTATGGCAACTTTTACAGGCTTTTTTATATGCTCAAGCTTTTTTTGAGCCAAAGTAGCCAGATTAAACAAATCCACCTTGCACCGTCCGC
>CALAYY010000173.1 GCA_937895465.1 uncultured Clostridia bacterium
ATTGCGGCATTGAAGCTTAAGGCAAAATATGTTACGCTTATAGATACAGACGAAAGTGCAGTCAAGGTAACACTTGACAACCTTGCACTTAATGATATTTTAGAAGATAAGGCGCAAGTGTTGTTAGGCACTTTGGATATGGCAAAAAATAAAGCCCAAGTGATATTGGCTAATATAACCGCCAATGTACTAATTAACCTAAAAGATTTGTTTTATCAATATCTGGAGTCTGACGGCGAGCTTATTTTGAGCGGAATAATTGACAGCTACACCGATGATGTAGAAAAAGCATTTGAAAAGTTTTCGCTAATAAATCATAGCAATCTTGATTGCTGGCATTGTTACAGATATAAAAAAGGTTAATTTATGGCAAAACGGTTTTTTACTTCTTATACAGACGGAGACATTATATTAATACAAGATGAAGAATATCATCATCTTGTCAATGTAATGCGTGCCCAAATAGGCGAGCAGATTACCGTTTGTTTTAATGACGGATATGATAACCTTTGCGAGATTATAAGTTTGGGAAAAAACCTAGCAACTCTAAAAATAATGAGCCGTCAAAAAAATAATGCAGAAGCGGATATAGATGTAACATTATTTCAGGCAGTGCCTAAGGGCGATAAGCTAGATTTGATTGTCCAAAAAAGCACCGAGCTTGGTGTCAAAAAAATAGTTCCCTTTTTATCCAAATTTACTCAAACTAAGGCGATAAGCGTAAAATCCGACAGGCTTAAAAAAGTAGCAACTGAAGCCGCCAAACAATGCGGCAGAGCGGTAGTGCCAGAGATTGAAGAAGTCAAGACTTTTTCCGAAGTTTTGAAAACATTAGATGAATATGACTATATCTTAATGCCTTATGAATTAGAAAAAACAAGGGAAATAAAGACTGCACTTATTAAGGCAAACAAGCCAACAAGTATAGCAATCATAATCGGCTCTGAGGGTGGATTTTGTATAGACGAAATTGAACAGGCAAAGCAATGTGGCGCTGATATTGTTAGTTTGGGCAATAGGATTCTGCGTGCAGAAACGGCGGCAATCAGCGTCATGTCGATAGTTATATATCAATTTGAACAGATGAAAACAGGAGTATAATGAAAGCGGTAGTTCATACTTTGGGATGTAAAACCAATCAATACGAATCAGGGGCTGTTATAAAAAAACTTGCTGAACACGGCTATGAAGTAACAGACAATTTTGAAGCTGAGGCTAACCTGTACATAATCAATACATGTGCAGTAACAGCCGAAGCCGAAAGAAAGTCAAGGCAGGCGGCAAGGCGTTGTAGTACTTTATCCCCCCAAGCTGATGTTATCATAATGGGCTGTGCGGCACAAAATTCTGCCAAGCGGTTTTTGTCAATGGATAATGTGGTGGCAGCGGGCGGTATAAGCGGAAAGGTAAGCCTAATAGAAAGATACCTAAGCGGAGAGAGAAAGTTTTCAGACATAAGCATAAGTAAAAGCTATGAGGATGAAACACCCATAAAAAACCGCACACGAAGCTACATAAAAGTTCAGGACGGCTGCGATAAGTTTTGTTCATATTGCATTGTACCTATTCTTAGAGGCAGAAGCAGGTCAAGAGATCTTGACAGCATAATAAAAGAAATTGAAAACTGCCGTTCAAAAGAAATCGTTTTGGGCGGAATAGACTTGTCTGACTATAACTTTGAAGGGATTACTTTGGTTGATCTTTTAAGACGGATAGGTAAGCTGAGCGAAAGAGTGCGTATAAGCTCTTTGGGAGTAAAGGCAGTCACACCCAAGCTTTTATATGCCATGAAAGAAGGGAATTTTTGTCCGCATTTTCATCTTTCTATTCAGAGCGGAAGTAATGAAGTTTTAAACAACATGAACAGGCAATATACTTCTCAAGATATTATTAGTGCGTGCGAACTAATAAAACAATATTACCCCAGAGCTGCAATTACCTCTGATATAATCGCAGGGTTTCCCGAAGAGAGTGACCAAAACCATCTTGAGACCTTGGCGACTTTAGAAGAGGCAGGGCTTAGCTATATGCATATTTTCCCGTATTCAATAAGACAGGGAACACGTGCTGCCAAAATGCCTCAGATAGACAGAAAGATAAAGCGTCAAAGAGTGCGTGACTTGGAAGTTTTACGTGAAAAGTTATGGGCAAAATTTTTGGAAAGCGAATACGGCAAAATAAGTGAAGTTATTACAGAACAGACAGAAGACGAGTATGTTACAGGACATACCGAAAACTATATCAAAGTATACTTGCCTAAGAACACCCCAAAAGACAAGTTAATAAAAGTCAGAATTGGGAAAAGAATGAAAGACGGAGTTGAAGGCATTTTATTTAAAAAAGGGGAAGGAGCGACTAACGGATTCAAAAGGCGTTTTGTATAAAAAGGAGAATAGATATGGATTGTATTTTTTGTAAGATAATAAGAGGCGAGACTCCTTCAAAAAAGGCTTATGAAGATGACTTGATGTTGATTTTTGAAGATGTGTCGCCTAAGGCAAAGCTGCATTACCTTGCCGTGCCTAAACACCATTATGCATTGATAGACCAGATGAACGCTCAAGACCAAGCAGATATAGGCTATATTTTGAGAAAGATTGCAAAACTAAAAAACATTTTGGGACTTAATGACGGATACAGGCTTACAATCAATCAAGGCGAAAATGCAGGACAAAGTGTACATCATCTTCATATTCATATAATGGGCGGACAGACTTTGGATTGGCCTGATTATAGAAAATAAGGCTTAGTTTTTTGATTTTTTTAATTCTAAGGAAATAATTGACTATTTGTTGCAGATGTTATAAAATAATAAGGTACTTTAACAAAACATAAAGAAAATTTGTATTTTGTTTGAAGAATTTATCCGAATGCGGGAAGGAGGTCGAGTATATGTCAACTGTTAAGGTAAACGATAGAGAGTCTATTGATGACGCTATCAAGCGCTGGAAAAGAAAATGTCAAAAAGACAATATCATGGGCGACCTTCGAAAGAAAGAACACTATGAGAAACCGAGTGTTCGCCGCAAGAAGAAGATGGAAGCCGCTAAAAAGCGTAAACCCAATAGAAACTAAATAAGTAAAAAAACAAAGTTTACAAAAGATCAAATTCTATGATTTAGAGTTTGGTCTTTTTTTTGTAATCAATTGATTAAAAACTTTAGTTGATAGGCAATATCAGCTAAAGAGAAACTTTTTATCATTATTATAAGGGGTAGAATTATGAGAAGTAAAAGAGAAAAAGGCGAATTAAGAAAATTGGCAATGGGCGCAAAAGCACGTCTTAAGAGCGGATATTGGAGCGAGGTAAAAAAAGAACGTGAAAACGCACGTGAACTTGCTTTGCAGTCAGGCAAAAGCACAGAGTCTGTTGACGAATATTATAAGGCTAAGCATACCCGTGAAATCAAGGCTACTATTAACAGCGTCAATAATTCGGACGAATTGATGTATAAAAAAGTATGTGAAATTTTGGAAAAAAACGAAGATATAATCAATCCGGTAAATTGTCTTATCGACCATGAAAAATACGACAATATGGATTTTGTCTCTAAGCAAAGATATCTTTTTATGCTGATGTCCAAGTACAGCGAATTAAAGGAGCGGTATTTCAAAGAAAAACAATTTATGGGACGAGTGACTAATTAAGAGTGAAAATTAATAGTATTTACATATAAAAAGGTTTCTTTAGCCAAAGAAGCCTTAGTTCTATTGAATAGGCAATTTTCCGTTTGGTCGACTTTAAAACACTATCATACCTTGTCCAAAAAACATGCCTTTTTTTCTTCTGGTAATTTGGCAGTATAAGTCATCGGCTGTTATATTAACTTTGAGCATATCAAGAGTGCCTTTATCAGTAATATTATCTATATCTTTTTTTCGTGTAATCATATTGTCAGGCAATCTTGCAAGCAATTCTTTTCTTTCTTTTCTTACCCCAAGCACATTAATATACGGCGGACATTTTTTGGCGGCAGTCATTAAATTTTTGGTTATATTTAAAGCAGGGTACAGCAACATCCTTTTTAGTCTGGCTAGGGTATATCTTTTGGTTTTTATATTAGCCGCTAACTCTTCAAGAGTATGATAGCTTTGTGCTTTATTTATAATCCTATGTTCAATCCCTTCGGTATAATCATAAATAGTTTTGAGCCTATGTGGGTCAGACGAAATGATATCAAAAATACAAATATCAGACAACGCTTGCAAAACGAGCGAAAAGTCAAAATAATTATCAGCAAAAAGAGCTTTTGCATTATCAGGCATAGAATTGATGTTTTCCCATGAGCCGTTTATTACTTGCTTTCTTATAGCAGTAGCCGAATCCAATTCACCCATTAATTCTGTTTCGTTATAGCCGCTGCCCAGTCTTTTTAGTGTAAAAGGTTTAACAGCACTTTTATGTCTAAGCAATGCCTTGACATATTCAATAGCTAAGATATTATTGGGCGAACTTATAAGCTTTTCAAAAGTCTCTCCAAATACAGCATTACTAGCAGAAGATTGTGCTTTTGGATAGCTAAACCCTTTTTTCAGATTAGCCTTTATTGTTTTTTTGTATTCTGTACTTTCAGCTTCTAGATTTTTGGCGGCTTGGGTCAATTCGGACAAATTGCCGCTTTCACTCCCAAAAGACAATATACTCATATCTTCTATAGAATTGATAATTCTGACTGCACCGTCAGCAAAAATATCTGCACTGCCTAGTGCAAAAACAGTAGGCAGTTCTATAACCATATCAGCACCGCAAGTTAATGCCGCAAGCGTTCTTGTGTACTTGTCTAGTATGGCAGGCTCGCCTCGCTGTACAAAATTGCCGCTCATAACACAGACAAGACCGTCGCAAGCTGTTGTCTGTTTGGTGTATTTGATATGTTCCACATGCCCATTATGCAGTGGGTTATATTCACAAATAATCGCTGCTAGTTTCATTTTTTGCCTAATTAATTATATCACAAAAATAAAAATTTTTTATTTGACAGATGCTATATTAATAATACATCACTTTTAAGATTTTGATAACATAAAAACGAAAATCTAAGCCCTTGTATTCAAAATCAGCCTTTTTGGGTTTACATAAGTTGGTTGCAAGAGTATAATAGATACGGAAAAATTAATAAGCATGGAGTATGAGGTATGTCAAGACTGTTAGATGAAATTCGCAGCAAAGCGAAAGTGGCAAACAAAAAGATTATATTGGCTGAAGGAGAAGAACCCAGAATAATAGAAGCGGCTAAGATAATCGCAAGAGAAAAGATAGCAAGGATAGCATTGACAGGCAATTATGATGCAATAAAAAAGCTTGGCGGCGATCTTGACGGAATTGAGATAATCGACCCTAAGACAGACAGTAACCGTGAAAAATATATCAACTTATTATAC
>CALAYY010000174.1 GCA_937895465.1 uncultured Clostridia bacterium
ATGCTCGGCTATTTATTGCTGAATATGATTTTAGTGATTTTTTTGGTTCAATATCCCATGATTATTTATTTGAGCAAATGAGTCAAAATGGGTTTGTTATAACCCAAAAGGAACGCTCGCTAATTAAGTCGTTTTTACCGGAGTCTGGCAAAGGTATTCCTCAAGGTACATCTATTTCTTTGTTTCTTGCAAATTTAGTTTGTTGGAAATTGGACAGACAGTTGGAATTAGAGGGATTGAAATTTGCACGATATGCAGATGATACAATTATATGGTCAGATGATTACAATAAAATATGTAATGCTTTTAAAATCATCAGTTCATTTTCAAAAGATTCTCGTGTTAAAATAAATTACAAAAAATCTAATGGGATTAGTCTTCTTGCTCCTCCAGATATACCATCTGAATTCAATAATACGAAAGAATATATAGAATTTTTAGGGTACAAATTATCTAGCCATTCTGTTTCAATAAAAGAACGTTCTTGTACTAGAATTAAAAATAATATTTCGTATATTTTATATCAAAATTTACTTCAACCTTTGGCAAACAATTTAAAAAATGCAAATCCTGTCTCTCTACCTACAGAGAGCTATGATCCTGCTTTATTAGTAGCTATGTCACAGTTACGCCGATATCTATATGGGGATTTAACGGATAAAAAATTAATAAAATACCTTAATAATTCATACAAATATTTAAAGTTTAAAGGTTTTATGAGTTTCTATCCACTTGTTGACGACGAAATTCAATTAAAACAACTTGATGGTTGGTTGGTTCATACAATTATGTATTATTTGAGAAAAAGATATGATGTTCTTGAACGACATAAAGAAAAGGTACCTAAAATTCCGTTGCATAACAAAAACGATTTTTCTAATTATTGTAGAAATGAAGTTATATTTGGAAAAGAAGAAGTTTTAAAGATTCCTAGCTTTGTTAGGATACATAAAGCTATTAAGAAAGGGATATATATTCATGGTATTACAGCCATAATAAACCCACACAATAACACATATGAATATGAGGCATAACATTTTAGAACTATTAAAATGCAAAGCAGATTAAATAATATAAGAAGGGGTTTCCGAGATGTTGTATATTCATTCTGTTCAAATGATAAATTTTAAATCAATTGGAGAAACGGATAATGATATAATAATAGAACCACACGTTACTGCTATTATTGGTAAAAATGAAAGTGGTAAAAGCAATGTTCTTGAAGGGTTATCGTATTTATCGCTAATTAGCAATATGAATGCTGCGTTTACTAATGACAATATTAACCGTAATAATGGGACTAATGCAGTTATAGAATATATCATTGTATTAAAACCTAATTTTGAAGAAGTGCTTATAGAGAATGATACACAAATTCTCATTAGTAAAGATAAATATTCAGCAACAGGTGGCATCTTAGAATACTATAATAATAAAATTCGAAAGTATTCTGATACTTTAATTGAGGCTTTAGGGAACAATCCATTTCAGCTGAGGGATGAAGATTATATAAATTATCGCAAGTATACTTCAGCTTTACAGAAGGAAGATTCAATTGATATTAGTCGAATTAACGCTGCATTTGATTTCTTTGAGGCTCGAATTACAAAAGTTAAGGCAACAGAAGAAAAAGAAAAAATTGTTGATGCAATCAATAATGTTAAGTCAAAATGGAATGCAGTTATAGCAATGTTACCGAATGTTTTTTATCGCAATGCTGACAAGATATTACAGACGCAGTATAAGCTTGAAGAGGTTAAAAAAGAAATACAAACTCCAAAGTCGTATCCAAATAGTCTTTTATCAGATTTTATAAAGCTTATAAAAGTATCAAATGATGATTTTATTTCTGCAGTCCAATCAGGTGTTGGGTCAGGTCAAAAAACAACAATAAGAAAGCGAATTAGTAAGAATGTAGAAACCATAATTAATGACGAATTTAAAAAATTTTATGGTGTCGAACCCGTTTCCTTGAATGTTGATTTTGATTCGAACACAGTTAGTTTTTCTGTTCAGTCTGGTGAAGGTGAAACACTGCTATTATCAGAACGTAGCAATGGGCTTAGATGGTATCTTAATACTTTCATTGATGCTAGGGCACACGGTATTTCACAATCAAATGTATTATATTTGTTTGATGAACCTGGGGTATCATTACATGTTAATGCCCAAAAAGAATTACTTAATCTATTTAATGATTTGGTTTCTAAAGGAAATCAGATTGTTTATACAACGCATTCTCCGTATATGCTTAATATGAAGGATGATGGAATACATCGCATTCGTGCAGTTGATAAGGATTGTCAGGGCTATACTCATATATATAAAACCGCCTATGATGCACGCCTTTCACCACAGAATCAACAAGATACTCTTGCACCAATTATCAGTGCTATTGGTATGTCTATATATGATACATTTGGACCAGCAAAAGATAAATTAAATATTGTTACAGAAGGTGTTAGCGATTATATTTATCTTAAAACAATGGCGAAAATCCTTGAAATAGAAATGACTAAAATTAATATCATTCCTTCTTTCGGAACACCCAACTCTCTTAATATATGCAATATATTATGCGGCTGGAATTGTCCATTTGTTGTTATTTTTGATTATGACAAGGAAGGTGTTGAAAGTGGTGGTGAAAAAATGAGCAAGAGCTTGTTGTATGAAATGGGAAAAGAATATCTATATATAAAGGACGTTAGCCAAGAATCCATATGTTCAAAAGATTATATTAAATCTCCATTTGTTATAGAGGATCTGGTTGGAAGTGATATCTTGAATGATTTAATTAAACAAAAAGGATTGGGTGAAGATTCTATGAATATGCATAAAACCTTGTTATCAAAATTGTTTTGCAATTCTATTGAAGATGGATCATATCATGTAAATGATGCGTGCAAGGATAGATTCATTAATTTATTTGATAGGATAGATAGGCTATACTAAATAGGACAACAAAATTCCGAACAGTGATATAATATAGA
>CALAYY010000175.1 GCA_937895465.1 uncultured Clostridia bacterium
CATAATTATGTATTACCCCAAGAGCATTTTGTTGATATTTACGATATGATTAAGGTGCTTGATTATGAAAAGCGTATGAAAATAAAAGGAATGTCAAGCGGAAGGGCGGATATATTTATAAGCGCGTTATCATGCATAAAGGGACTGCTTAATGTAACCAACTTTTCACAGATGACTGTAAGTGCCAGCGGATTAAGAGAGGGGCTAATGTATAATTATGCTGTTCCTACTACATCTGAAAAACCTATATCTGATATTTTGGGACACAGCATAAGCACAATAATGAATTATTTTGATGAAAATTCTGCACATGCTGAACAAGTTTATAATCTTTCAATGCAGTTATTCAAACAACTAAGGGTGTTGCATAAACTCCCCAGACCATATGTCAAAGTTTTGAGAATTGCATCACTTTTACATGATTGCGGTTCAAGAATAAAATATTATGACCATCATAAACACTCATTTTATATAATTTTGAATTCTCATCTAAACGGGCTTACCCAAAGAGAACTTTTATTATCGGCTTTTGTAGCAAGTGCTCATCGAAGAGACGGGCTTAATATAGGAGATTGGAATAAGTATAAAGATATTTTAAAAGAAGAAGATTTGCCTGCAGTAAGAAAACTCGGAGTAATACTAAGAATAGCAGAAAGTCTTGACCGCTCGATGAGCGGTGCTGTCAAAACATTGTCTTGCGATGTTTTAGGTGATTCTGTGATAATGAAGACTGAAGTTGAAGGAGACTGCTCTTTGGAAATAAAAGATGCATTAGCAGCGGCATCAGATTTTTACAGAGCATTTCGAAAAAATCTGGAAATACTCTAATAATTAATAAAATCATTATGATTTTTGAGCGGTTTATCCGCTCATTTTTTTTGGGATTTCTTTATGTACTTTTAAACACAACAAGAAAAGATATTAATATTTTAAAAATTAAAATAAATATATACTGTTTTATATATATAAAAAGTCTTTTGGCATTTACTTTATTCATTTGTGATGATATAATTTTATAAAAGATTTTATATATTTTTGACTTTCTGGAGGATGAAAATGGCAAGCTACAAAAGACCCAAGACAGTCCTAAAATTTAAAAAAGCATCAGAATGGTGGGGTGCTTTATGGCGCGGGGGCTTGCCCGTTGGGAACGGCAAAATCGGTGCTTCTGTGTTTGGAGGTGCTGGAAAGGAAACCATTCTTATCAATCATGGGGATTTATGGTGGCAAGGATATACCGGTGTTTTACAGGATGTTGCAGATAAAGTAAAAGATTTGAGAAAAACTGCTGATGAAGGCGATTATGCGCGTGCTGCAGAAATATTGCCCAATGCACTTATTAACAAAGGTTACAGACCAATTCCTGCTGTTCCGCTTCCTTTATGCGATCTAAAAGTCCAGATACCTTTAGAAAAACCTGTTAAAGAATATTGCCGCACTCTCAATATGGAAACAGGCGAAGCAGTTGTTTCATTTAAAGATGGTACAACAAAGTACGATCGTTCATTATTTGTTTCTCTTAATTCTAATATCATTGCTTATGAATTTACCAAAACAGGTCCAAAAACTATTGATGCTTCATTTTCTTTTGATATACATGACCGTTCCAATATCAGAACACCTCAGGCAATTTCAAAACTTCCCGAAGGCTTAATGACAAAATATGAGAATTTCTTTATGTATATATCTGCTCGAAGCGACAACGGAACAGAATTTGGGGCAGTTGCAAGAATAAGCCATTACGGCGGAAGTATGGAAGTTAAAAGCAACAGTATCAAGATAAAGGGTGCAGAAAAGATATTTGTGCTTATTAAGCCGTTTATAGAAAGTCAGCGTGAAAAAGAATGGAAAGCATTGAAAACTGAGCTCGCCGCAATAAAATTAACTTATGAAAGAATGTTTAAAGAGCATAGCTCAGCATTTTCAAAATTATTTTCTTCCATAGAATTTGATTTGGATGCTGAGGAAAGAGATGAATATATAGAAGATCTTATAGAAGCCGCTAAAGACGGAGAAATAAAAGCCGCCTTAGTTGAAAAATTATGGGCATTTGGCAGATACCTCTTTTTAAGTGCTACTTCGCCTACTTCAAGGGTTTTGGCACCTTATGGCTTATGGTGCGGGGATTACAAGGCCTTTAATTCTTATATTAATTCTTTTAAGCTGTCTTTGGTGTATTCACATGCATTGACAGGCGGTTTATGCTCATATTTGATGCCTATTTTTGATTTTTATGAGCAAATGATAGATGATCTTAAGAAAAATGCAAGCCGATTGTATGGTTGTAGAGGGATATTTATTCCTGCTGTTGTAGCTCCCCAATCAGGCTTATTAGGAATTATTGACCCCAAAATTATTTATAATATCGGCATAGGCGGTATGATAGCCAATCTATATTATGATTATTACCTTTACACAGGCGATATGAAGTTTTTAAAAGAGCGTGCCTTGCCGTTTATGAAAGAAGTAGTTTTATTTTATGAGGAATTTTTAAAAATTAAAGCAGACGGGATGTATGACTGTAATCCTTCATATTCTCCTGATGCTTTATCATCAAACTTGGAAAATGAAATAGGCATAGCCAGAAATTCTGTTATGGATTTTGCCATACTTAAAGAAGTTCTTACAGATATTATTGAAGGCAGCAAAAAAGCTAACACCAATAAAGAAGATATTCCAAAATGGGAGGATATGCTGACACGTGTACCTGCCTATGCCGTTAATAATGACGGACTAATTAAAGAACATCTTGAGCCCCGAATATTAGATAGTCATGAATCTAGGTCTTTTGGACTTTTCTATCCTGTATTTCCAGGCAATGAATTGATAAGTAATAACGATATTTCAAGTGCATTTTATAATACCGCCAAAAAACGCTTATACAGCGGCATTAATAAACATAATTCACTTTCTTATGCAGTACTTGCTAATGTCTTTTCAAAAATGGGTAAAGCTTTAAGATCGGAAGAGCACACGTCTGAACTCCAGTC
>CALAYY010000176.1 GCA_937895465.1 uncultured Clostridia bacterium
AAAGGTATTGATAAGGATGTCTTAAAGACTGCACTAGAACAGGCAAGGGTAGGAAGACTGCATATCTTAAGCAAGATGCTTGAGGTTTTACCGGCTCCCAGACCTGAGTTATCAAAATACGCTCCCAAGATTATTTCTTTTGAAATATCCCCTGAAAAAATCGGCGATGTAATCGGAAAGGGCGGCAAGGTAATCAACAAGATAATTGAAGAAACAGGTGTCAAGATTGACATTACGGATGACGGCAAGGTTATGATAGCATCTTCTGATGTTGAACAGGCAGAACTTGCCAAAAATAAGGTTTTGGCAATTACTATTGACCCTGAAGTAGGCTTCCAGTATCAATGCCATATCAACCGCATTTTAGACTTTGGTGCTTTTGCAGAAATCGCACCCGGCAAAGACGGTTTGATTCATATAAGCAAATTAGCCGATCATCGTGTAGAAAAGGTAACTGATGTTGTTAACCTTGGAGATGAAGTTATCGTTGAGGTTATCAAAATTGACAGCGAAAAGGGCAGAATTGACCTTAAGCTTGTTGAAAAATTAGGTTAATAAAGTTGTGGCAGGGTAAGCTTTTTACCCTGTCTAATAATTTTTTGTTTTTTGAAATTACCAGATTATGCTAAATAATTTGGCAAATAATAGTTTTTAAGTTAAAAAATATATAAAAAAAAGAAGGAGTAATTATGTCACACAAATACGTTTATCTTTTCTCTGAAGGCAATGGAAAAATGAAAGAGCTTTTGGGCGGCAAAGGTGCTAACCTTGCAGAAATGACCATTTTGGGTCTGCCTGTTCCTCAAGGCTTTACAGTAAGCACAGAGGCTTGCACAAAATATTATGATGACGGCAAAGTCGTTTCTGATGAAGTCGTAAAACAGATTTTTGATGCATTGAGCAAGTTAGAAAAGACAGAAGGAAAGAAATTTGGCGATGTTAAGAATCCCTTGTTGGTTTCAGTAAGAAGCGGTGCTCGTGCATCCATGCCGGGCATGATGGATACAATATTAAACCTAGGTCTTAACGATGACACAGTTTTGGGACTCGCTAAGCTTACCAATAATGAAAGATTTGCTTATGATTCATACAGAAGATTTATTCAGATGTTTTCTGACGTTGTTATGGAGCAAGAAAAATCCAAGTTTGAAAGAATTTTAAGTCAGATAAAAGAGAAAAAGGGTGCTAAGCTTGATACAGACCTTACAGCAGATGACCTAAAAGAAATCGTTGCTTTATTTAAGAAACTGTACAAAGAAGGCATAGGACAGGATTTCCCTCAAGACCCCAAGGTTCAGCTTATGGAAGCTATAAAAGCAGTATTTAGATCATGGGATAACCCCAGAGCTATAGTTTACCGCCGTATGAACGATATACCTGGTTCATGGGGAACAGCCGTTAACGTTCAGGCAATGGTATTTGGTAATATGGGCGAAGACAGCGGTACAGGTGTTGCGTTTACCCGTGACCCCTCTACAGGCGAAAACAAGCTGTACGGCGAATACCTTATGAATGCTCAGGGCGAAGACGTGGTTGCAGGTATTCGTACGCCCAATCCTATTGATGCTTTACAAAAACAAAGTCCCGAATTATATAATCAGTTTGTAGATATTACCCAAGTTCTTGAAAAGCATTACAAAGATATGCAGGATATGGAATTTACCATTGAAAAAGGTAAGCTTTATATGCTTCAGACCCGTAACGGAAAAAGAACAGCTAAGGCAGCTTTGAAGATTGCAGTTGACCTTGTTAAAGAAGGCATGATTAATGAAAAAGAAGCACTCCTAAAGATTGACCCTAAGCAGTTAGATTCATTATTGCACCCTCAGTTTGAAGCATCTGCTTTGAAAAAAGCTAGTGTTATAGCCAAAGGTTTGCCCGCATCTCCTGGAGCTGCAAGCGGTGCTATAGTGTTTACCGCTGAAAAGGCAGTAGAATGGAAGAAAGAAGGTAAAGCTGTTGTTCTTGTAAGACAGGAAACCAGCCCCGAAGATATCGAAGGTATGTATGCTTCTGAAGGTATCTTAACAGCTCGCGGCGGTATGACCTCTCACGCTGCTGTTGTTGCTCGCGGTATGGGAACATGCTGTGTGGCAGGCTGCGGAGAAATCAAAGTTGATGAAGAAAAGCATTTGTTTACAGTAGCAGGAAAAGTATATAAAGAAGGCGATCCCATTTCACTTGACGGAAGCACAGGTTATGTTTACGGCGAAGCTATCAAGACCGAGCCTACATCAGTAACAGGTGATTTTGAAACCATTATGGACTGGGCTGACAAGTACCGTGCTCTAAAGATTCGTACCAATGCAGATACACCTGCTGATGCTGCTCAAGCTGTTAAGTTTGGCGCAGAAGGTATCGGACTTACCCGTACAGAGCATATGTTCTTTGATGCTGACCGTATCCCTGCTATGCGTGAAATGATAGTAAGTAATTCTGAAAAAGAAAGAAGAAAGGCTTTGGCAAAAATATTGCCTATGCAGAGAAAGGATTTCAAGGGTATTTTTGAAGCACTTGAAGGCCGTCCTGCAACAATCAGATTCCTTGATCCGCCGCTTCACGAGTTCTTACCTACTGCTCACGAAGATATCGAAACATTGGCAAAAGATATGGATTTAACTTATGACGAGCTTAAGAACACTATTGATTCATTGCACGAGTTCAACCCTATGCTTGGTCATAGAGGCTGCCGTCTGAGCGTAACTTATCCCGAAATTGCCGAAATGCAGACAAGAGCTGTTATCGAAGCTGCTATTGAAGTAAATAAGGAAAAGGGTCTTAATATAGTTCCTGAAATAATGATTCCGCTAGTTGGCGATGTAAAAGAATTAGATTATGTCAAGGCAGTAGTTGTCAAGACTGCTGACGAAGTTATCGCTAAAGCTGGCGTTAAACTCGATTACCTTGTAGGTACTATGATAGAAGTTCCCCGCGCGGCTATTACCGCTGACAAGATTGCCAAGAGTGCAGAATTCTTCTCATTTGGTACCAATGACTTAACACAGATGACTTATGGATTTAGCCGTGACGACGCTGGTAAGTTCTTGGATGATTATTATACCAAGAAGATATTTGAATTTGATCCTTTTGCTAGACTTGACCAAGAAGGTGTAGGCGAATTGGTTAAGATGGCTGTAGAAAAAGGAAGATCTGCCCGCCCTGACATTAAGTTGGGAATATGCGGCGAACATGGCGGCGACCCTAGCACAATAGAGTTTTGCCATAATGTAGGACTTAGCTATGTATCTTGCTCACCCTTTAGAGTTCCTATTGCAAGACTTGCAGCAGCTCAAGCCAATATCAAAAATCCCAGAAAATAAAAAAGCTAATAAACTTATAAACAAAAGCCCTGTTTTTATAAACAGGGCTTTTGTGATTTATGCTGTTGTTTAGTTTAAAACAATTATTTGAATTAATAACAGCTTTTAAAAAACAAAGCCTTCTTTCAAAAGAAGGTGGCATTGCCGTAAGGCAATGACGGATGATTTATTTAACGGAGCAAGTTAAAAGCGTTATGAAAGGCTATCAAATAAAAAAACTTTATCTAGATGTTATCATTTTCAATTACACTTTATATGACAGTAATAAATTAATCCTCAGTCGGCTAACGCCGCCAGCTCCTTTTGATAAAGGAGCCTTAAGCACTTATTATCTAACAGCGTATAGAAAAAAGCTTCTTTCTCTAAAGTTGTGTGGCAATTGTTGTACTTGTAAATTATTCAAAAATATATTAATATAAGTTTGAAAAAGATTATTAAATACAAATGGTGAAGTACATAACACCTTGGGGTTATATGTAAGGGGGAAGGTGTTGATATAGACTAATTTATTTTAAAAAGGATAAAAATGATAAAAGCAAAATATCTTGAACAAATTGGAAGTTATTTGTTACATCTTGAATCATTGATAGAGTCAATTAATCAGCTTAACAATGAGAAAATTTGTTTTGATTCAATAGATAAATATCAAGAAAAAATATACTATCAATGGCGAGAAAAAGTTATGATGGTAATATATGATTTTTTGCCTATCAAAATAATTAAAAATCCGCTTCCAGAACTAAATATATTAATCAATACTTCTTTATGTGTAAATAATGCTTTTGATAAGATTTTTAAAACACCTGAAGAAAACATCTTTGCTTTAAATGATTATATGTCTAAAGAGTTGAAAAGTATTTTGAATAATCAATATATAGAAGTATTTTTCTTTAATTATTTTTTAAGAAATGTTAATTATCATCGGCGACAGAATGTAATTGAAGATAGCATAATAGGTGCTAATGATTCATTAAAATATATAATGATTGAACTGATTATTTCTGAAGATAATCATAGGCATCACCTTCTTAGTAAGATGATTGATAATCAATGCCAAATATCTTTATCTGATAATAAAATCAAAATTTATAAAGTCGATTTTGACACATTGTCAATTCGATATTCAATAAATATTGATAAAATCAAACAGCTTGTAAATGATATTGCGAATGCTTTTAGAAAAGGTTTATATAGAATTATTAAAGAAATTAGTTTAATTAATGATGAGTATGCAAAAAGTGAATTTAATGGGATGACAAAAGATGAAGTTATTGAGATAATAACAAAATGGATAAAGGATATTCCAAAGGTATTATAAAAGCCTTGAGATTATCAAGGCTTTTAACTTATCATTCCATTCCGTTAGGATTGTTTTTTTGCCAGTTCCAGCTGTCCTCGCACATCTTTTTTAGGTCATATTGTGCTTCCCAGCCAAGGTCAATTCTTGCTTGTTCGGGGTCAGAAAAGCTAGCGGCTATATCGCCAGGACGGCGTTCAACAATTTCGTAGGGGATAGGCGTTCCCACAACTTCAGAAAAAGCACTGACTATATCAAGTACGCTGTAACCTTTGCCTGTGCCTAGGTTGTATGTTACTACACCAGGACGCACAGCAAGCTTTTTGAGTGCGGCACTATGACCTCGTGCAAGGTCAACCACATGTATATAATCTCTTACTCCTGTACCGTCATGAGTGGGATAATCATTGCCGTAAACTTTTAGCTGTTCAAGTCTGCCCACAGCAACCTGTGTAATATAAGGCACCAAATTATTGGGGATTCCGTTGGGGTCTTCGCCTATAAGTCCGCTTTCGTGTGCGCCTATAGGGTTAAAATATCTCAAGATAGCAACATGTTGGTCTCTTAAAATCTGCTCAATAAACAGTTTGGTGCTGCCGTAAGGATTGGTAGTAAAAAGTGGTGCATCTTCTTTTATGGGAACAGTCTTGGGTATTCCGTAAACGGTAGCTGATGACGAGAACACTATATTTTTCACGCCGTGGTTTTGCATAACATCCAAAAGGTTTAGCGTGCCTGTAATGTTGTTGTGATAATATTTTAAAGGGACACTTACAGATTCGCCGACAGCTTTTAATCCTGCAAAATGAATTACATCAGTTATTTGCTCTTTTTTGAATATCTTCTCAAGTCCCTTATAATCAAGCAAATCTTCTTTATAAAACCTTATATCAACACCTGTTATTTCTTTTAGGCGTCTTAAGGCTTCTGGCTTAGAATTAGACAAGTTATCCATTATAACTATGTCATAACCTGCATTAATCAATTCTATTGCGGTATGGCTTCCTATGTAGCCTGTGCCGCCTGTAACCAATACTGACATCTTTTTGTCCTTTATTATTATATTTTAATAATATGTTACCATAAAATGCTATTTGACACAAAAGTATTGAGAGTGTTTTTTAATATTTTTGTCCGCCGGCTATATGGATATATCTGATTTTCTCATAATTATAGGTGCGTAAGGGGCGGTCATAAGCATCATTGGTATGAGTAGATATTGTTATTTCTGGATAGATTGAAACCACTAATAAAGAATGTGTAAAGACACCGTCTTTAAAACTTAGCTGTATTACATCTCCGATTTCGAGTTCGGTATCTTTTACAAGACTGCCCATAGGACCAGAGCCGTTATTCGCTATCAAAAACTTTCCAAAAATGTCTGCAGCCGTCCATGAAGCTGTGCGGTCAGAAGCATTGTTATAGTACCAACCTGTTATTTTGGTATAATTCATCACATTAATTCCGGCAAAAACGCATTGAGATATAAAGTTAGTACAGTCTCCGCCTAGATTGGAATAATCATAATATTTTGGGTTTCTGGAAAAAGCATAATCATAAGCATAATTTACAGCGGCTTGACGGTTATAAAAAACTTTTTTCATCGATTTTTAATCCATTCTTAATCTTATTTTAAATTTAATACTTGTCAACGGCATATTAATACAATATAATATATGTATAAAAACATTATGGAGTTTATCATGGCATTTGAAGCGTTAAGATGTCCTAACTGCGGAGCACCATTAGAGAATAATCAAAAATTTTGTGACCATTGCGGAATAGGTCTAAAATCAACTGATCCCGAAAATAAGGAAAAACAGCGCGGCATCAATATATCTATTGATGGAAAAGATAAAACATACAACTATGGAATATCTTTTGATTCAGCGCCCAATTATAACACCAGTGGGCAAGATGCTCCAAAAGACCAAAAAGAAGGTTATAATTATAACTATAACTACACGTATGGCAATGTTAACAATAAAAAGGCTGATAATAGTTGCTGCGGCAATAAAACCGCTTCATCTTTGTCAAAAGAAGTTGCACTTATTCTTGCTGTTGTGTCCCTGTTTTTTGTAGGCGGTATTGCAATTCACAAAATATATCTCAAAAAATTCGGCGATTTTGTTTTGTCATTAATTTTCTGCTGGACGTTTATCCCTGCCATTGTTTGCCTGTTTAATGTCATATCCCTTGCAACTATGAGTAAAGATGATTTTGCTAAAAAATATTATTAAATATTATTAAGAGAGAATTTTTAAAGAGAGCAAAACCGCTCTCTTTTTTATTGGTTAATATTTTTTTGATAAGCTAATAAATCACACAATACAACAATTTATTTCAACATATGTTATTAAAAAGATAAATTATGCAATTTCTATTTGGTTTCTTCTTATTAAGTGCTATAATTTATACGAAAAAAATATAAATAAGGCGGTAGGGAAGGTGGAACCAAAAATTCGATGGGCGGTATGCGGACTTGGTCGAATATCTAAAAGGTTTGTAAAAGTCGTCACAAGACTTGCAAAAGATGCCGAGATTATAGCATGTGTATCATCTTCTAAGGAGCGCGCTCTTGCATATCAAAAAAGGTTTGGTTTAAAGTATGCGCTTACGTATCAGGAACTTGCTGATAATCCGACGCTTGTCGACGCCGTCTATGTGTGTTCGAATATAAATAAGCATAGCGACAATGTAAAAATGTTTTTAAACGCAAAAATTCCAGTGCTTTGTGAGAAGGCTTTTTCTTTTAATTACAGCACGGCACTAGAAATGATAGAATGCTCTAAAGAGAACAATACGATTTTAATGGAAGCTATGTGGACGCGTTTTTTGCCGGCTACGCAATTTGTTAAACAAATAACTGATAGCAAGGAGCTTGGGAACATAAGCTCTCTTACTGGTTGGTTTTGGGCAGGGATCGGACATGGGCCAAACTCACGCATTTACAAAAAAGAAACTTGCGGTGGCAGCATTTTAGACATAGGCGTATATCTAGTCCATTATTCGCTGATGCTTTTGGGCATGCCAGAAAAAATTGAGGCCGCAGGAAAAGTCATAAAAGACGTTGATAGATGGTGCAATTTTAGCTTTTTTTATCCAGACGGAATTAGAGCAAAACTTAGTTCCTCATTCAGATTTTTAGCTATTAGAGAGAGCTTTACAATCAAGTGCGATTTTGGAACAATAATAATTCCTAGATTTTTCGACGCAAAACGGGTTATTATCAAGCCAGCTAATGGCAAAAAAATGATAAAACGCTTTAAAAAAATAGACGGTTTTTTATACGAGATTGAACACTTTAATCAGTTAATACGCGACGGCAAAAAGGAAAGCCCCTTAATGACCCATCAGAGGACATTGGACGTTATGCGGATTTTAGAAGAACTTAATCGGCAATTAGGAGTGTCTTTCTAATCTTTCGTTAAATTATGATATTGATTTTTTTCATGCGGCTCTTAATAAGCTAATGCTCGTCATTTCAAGATGATATGAAGCTGAAAAGAGTTAAATTTTTTGATTCCAATATCAAGGGTATGATGATGATTGATATAGAGTAGCAGATGATATATTTTAAAAATACCAAGTCAATCAGAAAAAAGTATATAAGAAAATAAATATTTCATAGAAAAAGACGAATAATTAATCTTTAAAATATTTATTTAGCATTCTGTAAAACAAATTAAATCAAAATAGTCATATTTAAAAGCTTCTTTTCATTACTTCCTCAACAAATTGCTCAATTAACAATCATTTGGTATAATATCAATTATGATTTATACAACGCATACAGATGTGCAAACTTTTGATTTGGGTGTTAAGATAGCCAAAACCCTAAAAGGCGGAGACGTTATAACTTTAGACGGCGAATTGGGGGCAGGCAAGACGGTTTTTACCAAAGGTCTGGCTCAGGGCTTGGGTGTTGTTTCGCCTGTTTTAAGCCCTACCTTTGTTATTTTGAGACAGTATCAAGGCACAGAATGGGAACTCAATCATTTTGATATGTATAGATTAGAAAGCTCTGATGAAGCGCTTGCTATGGGTTTTGACGAGCTTATAGGCAAGCCGTCAGCAATTACCGTTATAGAATGGTCAGATAAGGTAAAAGATATTTTAAAAAAGATTACTTATCGTGTCAAAATCAATTATATTGACAATCATACCAGAGAAGTGGAGATTTTATGAATTATATAAGCATAGATACGGCAAGAAAAAATCTTGAGATAGTAGGCGAGTATAACCAAACCGAGCTTTATCATCTTGACCAAAGTCCGCTCCAGCATTCTGTAACCCTTATGCCCGCCATTGAAAAACTTATGAAAGGGCGTGATTGGAAAGATATAGACTGTATAGGAATTAACCTAGGGCCTGGTTCTTTTACAGGTATCCGTATAGGGGTAACCACGGTCAAGGTTTTTTCTTATCTAAAAAATATCAAGGTAATACCTTTCAACTCTTTGGAAATGTATGCATATAATATATATAGTGCTTACGGCGACACTGTTATCTCTGCTATGTACAGCGGCAATGCCAATGTGTATATTGCAGTCTTTGAAAAAAATCAAAACTCATTATCTCAAATTTTGGAGCCCAAAGTTATGAATATGGATGAGTTTTCAAGATTTTTGGATGTTATAGACGAGCAAGTATTAATTGCCTGTGACTTTGATTTGCCTACAAAAAAAGACAATTTCAAAATCATTAAGATTGAAGACAGCTGTAAAAACGGCATAATTAAAATTATGCATCAAAACCGTAAAGCAGTAGGGCACAACGAACTTGAGCCGTTGTATATTCAGGTGCCGCAGGCACAAAAAAATCTATGATACGCTTAGCCGAGACCAAAGACATACCCGCAATATTCAGTCTGGAAAAGCAATGCTTTTCTGACGCTTGGAGCGAGCAGAATTTTTTTGAAGTTCTATCTAACGGCATTTCAACAATGCTTGTTTATGAAAAAGGCAATATAATTTTAGGCTATGCCGTTGTAACTATTATTTTTGACGAGGCGCATCTTGATAATATTGCAGTTGACTCTAAGATGCGAGGGTCTGGCATAGGAAAACAGCTAACTCAATACATTATAGATTTTGTCAGCCAAAAAGGCATACATAAGATTACGCTTGAAGTCAGGCTAAGCAACACAACCGCCATCAACCTCTATAAGTCTTTTGGATTTGTAGCCGAGGGTGTAAGAAAAAATTATTATATGGACAACGAGGATGCATATATAATGTGGCGGTATGATGATGACAAAAAACCCTGATTTTTTTTATATCCAATCAGATTCAAAAGAAAAAGATATTTTATTGCTGCACGGCTGGGGAGGAAGTTCTGAATCCTTTCGAGCCGTTTTTGAATTTTTCAAAAAAAACTATCGTGTAACCGCCATAGACTTTTTTGGCTTTGGCAAAAGTCCGCCGCCGCCCTATGCATATTCGGTTACGGACTATACGAAAAGCCTAGCAGAGTTTTTACAATCTCACAACATCAGAAAAGCTCATATTATCGCCCATTCTTTTGGGGGGCGTGTCGCAATAGAACTTGCTAGCCGTTATCCATATCTTATTGACAGGCTTATTTTGACTTCTAGTGCTGGCATAAAGCCTAAGCGAAAGCCTATATACTATCTCAAAGTCCTAAAATACAAAATCGCCAAACTATTAAAAAAAGACCTATCCAATTACGGCTCAAAAGATTATCAAAACGCAGACGGAGTAATGAAAGCCGTATTTATAAAAGCAGTCAATTATGACCAGACAAAACTATTAAAAAACATAACAGCACCTACTTTGTTAATCTGGGGAGAAAACGACAAGGAAACGCCGCTTTATATGGCAGAAAGAATGCACAAAAATATCAAAAACAGTAATTTGGTTGTTTTGAGAGATACTGGTCATTTTGCTTTTATGGATAAAAGTCTGCTGTTTTTAAGGCATGCACAAAGATTTTTGGGAGGAAATAATGACTGATACTCATATTATTTTGATGATTTCTATAGCTTGCGGTGTATTGGGCAGCTTATCTTCATATCAGCTTATACAGCATTATCAATTATGTGCCTATCATATCGGCGAATATTTCAAAAACATAAAAAAGGCATTGATATTAAGATTGCTGATAATAAGTCTTATTATATTAGCTTGTACTATGGCGGCTAAAAACATCTTTGGACTTATTGACCGATATTTTGAGCTTTTGGGATTAGCTGTTTTTCTTGTTTTAATGATTATACATACCGTTATGCAATACACCAAAAAATATAAGACTCCCTTAAAATTTACGCCAAGAATTATCAGGTTTATGACAGTGTTCTCTCTTGCAAGTTTTGGGATATGGTTTGGGATAGTCTATGCTTTTTATAATATTGCAATAATAAGCTATTCAATAATCGGGCTTATTCCAATAATGAGTTATGTCTTGTGCGGAATAACCTCTATAATAGTCCTTCCTCTTGAAATCTTTATACAGTCCAAATTTGTTTACCTTGCCAAAAAAAAGCTAAGCGATATGCCCAATTTAAGGGTCATAGGTATTACAGGAAGTTTTGGCAAAACCAGTGTGAAATTTATCTTGCAAAAACTTCTTGAAGGGCATTATAAGGTATGTGCTAGCCCAAACAGCTTTAATACACCTATGGGTTTATGTAGGAGTATTAATGAGACTCTAAAGCCAAGCGATGAAATTTTTATAGCGGAAATGGGTGCAAGAAAAAAAGGCGATATTACCAAGCTATGTTCAATTGCACCTCCTGATATTGGTATAATCACGTATGTGGGCGAACAGCACCTTGCCACATTCAAAAATATAGATACTGTTGCTAAGGCAAAGAATGAGATTATAGACAATCTAAAACTAAACGGACTTGCGGTATTTAACGGTGACAGCCAATATGCTCTACAATTATTTGAAGAATGCAGAAAAGAAAAAATTCTTACAGGCAAAAGTACTGAAAACAATTTTGCTAAGTATTCTAACGAACAGACCTTTAATAGAGGAAGCAGATTTATTTTGACGATTGACGGCAATAGCGTTGAGTGCGTTACCAGCCTTCTAGGCAGGCATAATATCAGTAACATTGCTTTAGCGGCAGCTGTTGCATATAAACTCGGCGTATCTATTGAAGAATTATCCAACAAAATAACCGAATTAAAAGCTGTTCCGCATAGACTTCAGTTAATAGAAACAGGCGGCGGCATGACTGTAATAGACGATTCCTTTAATGCCAATATTGAAGGTGCAAAGATAGCTTTAGAAGTTTTGAGTTCTTTCTTGCAAAAGAAGGTGGTAATAACAGCAGGTTTGGTCGATATGGGCAAACGCCAAAAAGATGTAAATATAGAACTTGGAAGACTGATAGCTGATACTTCTGATTGGTGCATAATCACAGGCCCCAATTCATTATATATATATGAAGGGTTGATTGAGCAAAATTTCAGCGTAAAAAATATAAGAGTATGTGACAGTCTTAATCAGGCTGTTAAGGTACTTAATTCAATTTCAGGCAGTAAAGTTGTGCTATTCCAAAACGATTTGCCTGACAACTATTAAACAATGAGGGAAATAATGAAAAAAAATTTGTTGATAATATTTGGCGGAAAATCGTGCGAGCATGATATTTCAATAATTACAGCACATCAGGCAATGGATTTTGTTGACGAAAACAAATACAATGTCTTTCCTGTTTTTATAGATATTAACGGTCTTTTTTTGTACGGCTCCAAGCTAAGGAGTTTTGAGTTTTGCAAAAGCATTGATTATAGTCAGCTTGAAAAGGTTTATTTTAAGCCAGCTGACCAAAATATGTATTATAAAAAGAATAAGGTTATATGTAATGCTGATGTCGCCTTATTGTGTATGCACGGACTCAACGGCGAGGACGGAACATTGCAAGGCATGCTAGAGATGTCTGGTATTGCTTATACATCCAGTTCAGTTTTGGGCAGTGCCTTAGGGATGGACAAAATTGCAATGAAAATGTTTTTTGGAGGATTGGGGCTTAGTATTTTGCCATATCTATGGACATACAAGGAAGAATATTATAACATTTTGGGCAATAAAAGATTTTTTGATAAGGCAAAAGAAATAGGTTATCCGCTTATTGTCAAGCCGTCTAACCTTGGCAGCAGCATAGGTATTACAAGGGCAAGCGATGAAGAAGGCCTAAAAGCCGCCATGGATATTGCGTTTAAGTTTGACCATAGGGTAGTGGTTGAGCGTGCATTGACTGATTTTGTAGAGGTCAATTGTTCAGTTTTGGGCAGTAGCCTAGAGCAGCAAGCTTCTGTTTGCGAAAGACCGCTTAGTTGGCAGACTTTTTTGACGGAACATATTGCAGAAATAGAGCGAACTTTTTTGAGCTTTGAAGAAAAATACCTAACCAAAGGCGCAAAAATCGGCGGAATGGATAACCTAAAGCGGCAGCTGCCAGCCGATATACCAAAGGAGCAATCTACGGCTATTCAAAAGCAGTCTTTAGAAGTTTTTAGAGCGCTTAACTGTAAGGGTGTAGTAAGAATTGATTATATAATAGATAATACTGACCAAAAAGTATATATCAACGAAATCAACACAATACCCGGATCGCTTAGCTATTATCTTTGGGATTATTGCGGTATAGACTTTTTCGACCTTATTGATAAGCTGGTAGAACATGCGTTATACGAAGCCGAACAAAAAAGGTATCTCAAGTATGCTTATATTTCCAATGTGTTAAACGGCGCAGGCGGAACAAAGGTGTAAGATAAAAACCCGACCAAATGATATCAAATGCTTAAGGCTCCTTTTTCCAAAGGAGCTGGCGGCGTCAGCCGACTGAGGATTAATTTATTATAGACATAAAAAGCGCAATGAGACCGATAGATTTTATATATTTCTTTTAACCTAATTGGTTTTTCATAATGCTTTTTACTTGCTCTTCAAAAATAAATCATTCGTCATTGCCTTGCGGCAATGCCACCTTCTTTTGACAAAGAAGGCTTAAGATGTAACTTGGTAAATTCCAAAGGCCCTTTATCAAAAGGAGCTGGCGGCGTTAGCCGACTGAGGATTAATTTTATATAGCAATAAAAAATACGATGAAAACGATAACTTTTTAATAAGTTTATTTTACTTGATATGTTTTTCATAATGCTTTTAAACTACCTTGTTAAATAAATCATCCGTCATTGCCTTGCGGCAATGCCACCTTCTTTTGACAAAGAAGGCTTTTTTTCTATACGCTGTTAGATAATAAGTGCTTAAGGCTCCTTTATCAAAAGGAGCTGTCAACTTTAGTTGACTGAGGATTAATTTTTTACAGCCATAAAAAGTGTAATGAAACTAACAGCATTAAAAAAGTTTTTTTTATAATTGGTTTATCATCATCACTCAACTTATTCATCAGCCTAATTTATTTTTGATTTAACGCTCTAATATGATATAATCGACATTAAAAGGAGAGCGTATATGAAAATCAAAATGACTGTGCCTATTGTTGAAATGCAAGGCGATGAAATGACCAGAATTTTGTGGGATTGGATAAAGGAAATTTTATTAGAGCCTTATATCGACCTAAAAACAGAATTTTATGATCTAGGCTTAGAAAATAGAGATAAGACTGACGATCAAGTTACCATAGATGCGGCTAATGCCATAAAAAGACTGGGTGTAGGCGTAAAATGTGCTACAATTACTCCCAATCATCAGCGTATGAGCGAATATACGCTCAAAAAGATGTGGCTAAGTCCCAACGGAACGATAAGAGCTATTCTGGACGGTACAGTTTTTCGTGCACCTATTTTGATTGACGGCATCAAGCCCTATATCCCTTCATGGGTCAAGCCTATAACAATAGCCCGTCATGCTTACGGCGATATGTATAAGAATGTAGAATCCCTAATGGAAAAAGGCTCAAAAGCGGAAATTTTGATAACCAATGCAGACGGCAGCGAAAAGAAGCTTCCTATCTTTAATTTTGAATCAGGCGGCGGAGTTGTCAGCGGTATGCACAACACCGATAAGTCTATATACAGCTTTGCACGTGCTTGCTTTAATTATGCCGTAGATACTGCCCAAGACATTTGGTTTGGTGCAAAAGATACCATATCCAAAACATACGATAACAGATTTAAAGAAATATTTAACGAACTTTACGAAACTGAATACAAGCCCAAATTTGACGAGCTTAATATAAGCTATGAATACAGCCTGATTGATGATTCTATAAGCAGGCTTGTCAGAAGCAAAGGCGGTCTTATCTGGGCGCTCAAAAACTATGACGGTGATGTCATGAGTGATATGGTTGCCACAGCTTACGGCAGTCTTGCCATGATGACTTCTGTACTTGTCAGTCCTGACGGCAAGTACGAATACGAGGCGGCACACGGTACGGTTACCAGACACTATTATAAGTACCGTGACGGCGAAGATACTTCTACTAATTCGGTTGCTACTATATTTGCTTGGACAGGTGCACTTCATAGACGAGGCAAACTTGATAACAATAACGAGCTTATTGATTTTGCTAACAGATTGGAAAAAGCAGTTATCAAAACAATAGAGCAGGGTATAATGACAGGGGACTTGGTAGGCTTGTTTGAAAAACAGAACATAACACCCAAAAAAGTTAATTCCAAAGAGTTCTTAAACGAAATTGCAAAAAGACTATAGACCATATAAATGATTTTAAAAGCGGCATCTAGAAAATGCCGTTTTTTTAAAATTGCTATATTTTACATTTTGAAACAAAACTAATATATGATATAATTTATCTATAATAATGGTATAAGGTGAAAATTTGAAAGCTGATATTTACTGGATAATTGGCGGTGTATTGCTTGTTATAGGCATTATCCTAAGACAGTTTGGTGTATTGGATTTTGTGCAGGGCTTTTGTATGGGGCTGTCTGTAGTGCTGTTAGTTTACGGCGGTATTAACAAAAAAAGAAAGCCAAGTATAAATAATTAGATAATATATAAAGATATTTTATAAGATTATATTTTTGATATAAGCATATTGAGTGTATTTACCAATATTTTGTTTAATTGTCAAAAATTTTTCAAAAAATCTAAAACCTTTCATATTAATTAGCGGTCAAATAATTGACATAAAAATCTATAAATGATATCATATTTTGGCACAATTCAAGAAGGGTTGTAAAACAATGAAATGCGGGTGTAGCTCAATGGTAGAGCTCCAGCCTTCCAAGCTGGCTGCGTGGGTCCGATTCCCATCACCCGCTCCATTTATGCGCCTGTAGCTCAGCTGGATAGAGCAACGCCCTTCTAAGGCGTGGGCCAGGGGTTCGAATCCCTTCAGGCGTGCCATTATGGTGGGTATAGCTCAGTAGGTTAGAGCGCCAGGTTGTGGCCCTGGAGGTCAAGAGTTCGAGACTCTTTACTCACCCCAATAATGGGGTGTAGCCAAGCGGTAAGGCACGGGACTTTGACTCCCGCACTCGTAGGTTCGATCCCTGCCACCCCAGCCAACCTCACCCCAAGGCGTAGGCCAACGCAAAGCCCCGTTCAGCTGAACGGGGCTTTTGCGT
>CALAYY010000177.1 GCA_937895465.1 uncultured Clostridia bacterium
CTATGCCCGCATTGAGAAAAACCCCCAGCTATGCTGGGGGCTGAGTTTTATAGAATAAGTTTAATTCTTATTTTTAATTTTTCAATCTCTCTCTACTCATCCAATAGTTCATACAGGCTAGCATAAATTTGGGAGGCTTTCTCATCCCATTTATTGCAGATTGATTTGGCTGTGGCTCGGGAGTCCACATTCATTCTGATTTCAAGCAGTTGTTTTGAAGGGTCTTTTATACCCAAAACGACGGTATGAGTACCGTCCTCATTCATAAAATAATCACGTGAATATTCTTGTCTTCTTCTATAATGCATACGGTTTTCTGTTACATAATCAACAATTTCGGCACGTAAAGATGCAGGGATATAATAAAACAGATGCGACAAGCACATGCGTCCGTCCACGGTAAGCGCATACGAACTTTCTATAGTAGGCACGCCTGAAGTGCTTACAGGACCTTTTGAAGATGATGTTAAGGCTACAAAATTATTCTTAATCAGAATATCAAAAGCCTGCTTGCATTCCATATAATTAATCCAATTATTCCGACTGCAGCACATCTCTAAGACTGTGCTTTCTGTCAAAGGCACATCCATCTTGTCAAAAACAAATAATAAAATTAATGAATTTAATTTGCTGCTGTCAGTTTCCATCTTTTTTCCAAAATAATCTATTTTCTTTAAAAATATTATAGCATATTATGTCGAAATATTGAAGTTGTTAATTTATATAAATTTTTATGTTAGCATTGTAAATACAAATATAAAAACAGTTTACAATACAGAAAAACATGCTATAATTATCATTATGAAAAATCAATCAAGAGAGAGTATATCAGAATTTACTTATTCTGAAAAGGCAGCTAAATCAAAGACAAGTATCAGCTTTAAATTGGCGGCTACAGCATTGATGTGTGCGCTTACTTGTGCTGGCGGCTTTATTAAGATTTCACTTCCTTTATTGGATATTACTTTGCAGACATTTTTTGCATGCATGGCAGGACTCATTTTGGGTAAAAAATGGGGTACGGCAAGTCAGGCAATATATGCTCTTATGGGTTTGATTGGAATACCTGTATTTGCTAGAGGCGGCGGAATAACATATATATTTATACCGTCGTTTGGATTTATACTTGGATTTATTCTTTGTGCGTTCTTATGTGGAGTTGTAAGAGATTTTTTCTATAAAAAAAGAGATTATAAAATAAGTAAAATAAATTTATCTGATTATATGATAGTGCTTTTGGCTTGTCTTATTGGACTTTTGGGCGTTTATATTATAGGCGGACCGTATATGCTTATTATTCAATCTGCTTATCTTGGCTTTAACAATGCCGCTCTTATATCTGCCGCTTTGAGCTTACCGATATATTTTTTGGGAGATATGTTAAGTGTAATTCTTCTGATAATAGCAACTCCTATTATATTAAAAAGAGTGCCTAAATTATTGATATTTTAAAAACTGTATTATAATTACGGTTTAAGAATTTTTAATTGCATTCCGCCAATCCAAATCTCCGCGTGATAATGCCATCATCATAATTTCGCCTGAAGCAAGATTTGTAGCGAGCGGAATATTATGTACATCACAAAGTCTTAGTAACGCCGTTACATCAGGCTCATGGGGTTGAGCAGTAAGTGGGTCTCTAAAAAATATAACAAGGTCAATATCATTATCGGCGACCATTGCGCCTATTTGCTGATCTCCTCCTAACGGTCCTGACTTAAATCTGATGATATCAAGTCCTGTGGCTTCAGAGATAAGCTTTCCAGTAGTACCTGTTGCAAAAATCTTATGATTTTTTAAAACTTGCTGATACGCAATTGCAAGCATTACAATATTTTCTTTCTTTTTGTCATGAGCTATCATAGCTATATTCATATGTTTATCCTTCTAAAAAAACTTTATTTTTATCAAAATGTATAACAATAATATACCACACATAACACAGCTTTTGCAAAGCAAATTTATTTTTCAGATTTTTTTGTCGAAAGAATAAGGACATCCTTAGGTTATCTTACAAAAAATAATAGCATATAATTAGAAAAGAATGTTGGGGAGTAAAACAATGAAATACGATGAGCTAAAAAAAGTACATTCAAGGGTTTCATATAATAGATATCTTTACTATGAGCCAAAAACTGCCCATATTGAAAGGGAAGAAAAAAAAGGCGGGGATGGATTATTTTTTGGGATTACTTGGCGGTTTTTTTTGTGCGGTCTGATATTTGGAATTTTATTTATTTTCAGCCAACTGCCCATGTTTCAAAATCTAACAGCATCAGTAAAAACTGCAATAGTTTATAACAAAGGCATTTTTGAAGTTGAAAAACCGGGGACTATTCCTCTAAAAGAAAGTATTATGGCGGTCTTATATCCTGATAAAACTCCCTTAGATTATACCGTGCCGTTAATCACAGAGGATATACAATATAATGATAATAGTGCGGTTTTAACACAGAATCAAAACCCTCTTATATACAGCGTTGAATCAGGAATAATCAATAAAATCACAAGAAATAACGGCATAATCACTATAGAAATAAAGCATCGAAATGATACTGTCAGCAGATATGAAGGAATAAGATTTGCAGGAGTTGAAGTAGGTCAAACCGTCAAAAAGAATTTTCCTATAGGGGTTTTAGGGCAGCAGCAACTGGTTTTCAAATTATTTATAAACGGCATTGAGGTTAATGTAAGCGAAGAGGTGCAATGGGGTTAAAACTGCATATACATCCGCTCTTTGTTTTATTGGGACTGTTAATGGCAGTGCTTGGACATGGTTATGAGTTTTTGTCTTATTTTGTAACCGTTGTAATTCATGAAATGGGTCATTCTATTGTTGCAGAAAAATTTGGTTATGTACTTAATGAACTTAAGCTTATGCCCTATGGGGCACAAATCAGCGGAACAATAGACGGAATCAAATCTAACAACGAGATAAAAATAGCCCTATCTGGACCAATAACCAATCTTATATTTGCCATAATTTTTACAGCCGTATGGTGGATCATTCCTTCATCGTATTTTTTCACGCAGACCTTTGTGTTTGCTAATGTTGTTAATGCTGTATTCAATCTTATGCCAGTGTTTCCTTTGGACGGCGGAAGGATTATGCTATGCTTATTATCAAAAAAGCTTTCTCAAAAAAAAGCATATAAGATTATAAGATTAATAGGACTTATCTTTGGAATTTTGCTTATAATATTGTTTGCAATTTCAATTTTTTTTGATTTTAATATAAGCTTTTGTATCTTAGGTGTTTTTGTTTTTTTGTGTGCAATAATGGGGGCAAAAACTGACGGATATATGCGTATCTACAACCGTACATTTAGAGCTCAAAATATAAAAAATGGTCTTGAAATAAGAGAAATTGCCGTAAGTTTTGATATGAGCTTAGGAGAAATTATCAGAATGTTTTCTTCATCGTATTATTATTATGTAAGAGTATTAGATGAAAGTTTAAAAAATATAGTTACTCTAAGCGAAACAGAAATAGAAGATTTGCTAAATAAAAACGATTATATGACCTCTATTAAGCATGCCTTAAAGCATAAAAACAACAAAAATTAAAATAAAACAGCATTTTTAGTGTTGTTTAAAACATCTTATTGTATCAAAGCATTGTTTTTTTGCTTAACATATGGACTTTTAATAATAAAAATTATATAATATTTAAGTAATCAGAAATTATCGAGGAACATTTTGATAAGAAAAAGCAGCATCTTTATAGATGTGGATTCAAGCAGTGTCCGTGTAGCCATGACAGAAAACAATGAGCTGAGTGAATTTTATATTGAATCTTCATCCAAAAAAAAGCTAGTAGGTAATATCTATAAGGGCGTGGTCGTCAATGTCTTACAAGGAATGCAGGCTGCGTTTGTAGATATCGGATTGGAAAAAAACGCTTTTTTGTATGTGGGTGATATGATTATTGACCGTTCTGAACTTGACAATCATGTCATTAATATTCCTGAAAAGCTTACTATAACCCCTGGAGACGAAATAATGGTTCAGGTGGTGAAGGACGAAGTTGGCACAAAGGGTGCAAGAATTTCCAGCAATATTTCTTTACCTGGAAGAAGCATTGTTATGACGCCGACTTTGGATTTTTTGGGTGTATCAAGAAAGATTGCTGATGAGCGTGTCAGAGAAAAACTTACCAAAATTGTTCAGTCTCATGCCCCAAAAGGCTGCGGTTACATAATAAGAACTGTTGCACCAGAGATTTCCAAAAAAGAAATCATTTGTGAAATTAAGAAACTTCAAAAGCTTTGGGAAACAATCAATCAAAATTTTAAAAAAGCACGGACTCGTGAACTTATCTATACTGAAGGCGATCTTATTTCTCGAACGGTAAGAGATATGCTCAATACCAATATAGAGCAAATAGTTACCAATTCAAAAGAAGCTTATGATACGATTTCAGAACATTTGGTAAAAAGTCTTGCAGTGTGTGCAGATAAGCTTGAGCTTTATTCAGGCAAGACAGATATGTTCAAAGCTTACGGAATTCGCCAAAAAATTGATATGCTACTTGACCGTAAGGTCTGGTTGAAAAGCGGCGGATATCTCATTATCGACAAGACCGAAGCACTCACAGTCATTGATGTTAACAGCGGAAAATATACAGGCAATGGGACTTTGTTAGAAGACACCGTTTTTGAAGTCAATTTGGAGGCGGCGGCAGAAATAGCAAGGCAAATACGTTTGAGGAATATAGGCGGAATTATTGTTATAGATTTTATTGATATGGAGCTTATAGAACATAAGGAAAGATTGCTTGAAGTTTTGGAAGAACATGTGAGCCATGACCGCACAAAATGCAAGATTTTAGGAATGACAAGACTTGGACTTGTTGAACTAACCAGAAAAAAAGTCCGAAATGACATATCAAGCTATATTCAGGATGAATGTACTATGTGTCACGGCTCAGGGCGTATACTTTCTGTTGCTTCAGTAGCTAACAAAATCCGTACTGACCTAATGGATTTATTTGCTACCCTTAATCCGCCTGCAGTGACAATTACAGTTAATCCTGAAATAACAGCAAAAATCTTTAGCGGTTTTTTTAGTAAAGACTGCGAAACAATTTGGTCAAGTAAGCGTATTTACATGATTTCGGATGAGCATCTTTCAAGAGAGATTTACAGAATTCAAGTAGAAAAAGACAGAATATTGTCTCTGCCTGATAACGCAAGGCTGGTTTATTGATAATTTTTGTATAAAATGTAGTTTATAAGATAAAATTATGATATAATCTTTTTGATAAGCTATCATGATATCAAAAAGGTTTTTTTATTTGCTATGAGATATATTAATAAAGAATATGGATTTACATTTCGACCGCCGTATCTGGATAAATTTTATAAAGAAGAACCTAAAGGACCGTCATTAAAAAATGAAAACTATCCTTCAAAATATATTATCGGTGCGGGTCTTGATTATTCTGCCATTAACGGCGCAATGCTCATAGGTAAAAATGGCTCGCTATGGGGAGTAAAAGTCACATATTTTAACGGTTATAAGTGGCTTGAAAATGAAGATTTTCTTACATCATTATCAAAATACAGTATATATTCAAATGACGGCAGCTATGCCAATTTTGCAAGCGGCCCATTATCAGTAAAATGGATAAGGCAAGGTGAGCAGGGGCTGGGGGTGCAGATTACCGCCAGTAGACGGCTGAGAGTAAGAGTTGTTTTTTATCCTTGCTTTGGCTGGCCGGGAGAAATAAGTATAGAAGGCTCGTATGTAAAGGGTCGTTCTCCCTATGTCGCTGTTATACCTGGCGATATTCGTCTTAATGAGCCGTATTCTGTTTTTAAAAACCGTTATCAAGTTATCTTAGACGACAAACCCAATCGTGAATATTTTATGGCTCAAAGCTATAATAAACCCTTGGATTCTGCTAACGGTGCATTTAACGAAGTTATGATGGAGTTTATCATCAATAATTATCAGCCGACCGTCTATCTTTATTGTGCTGTAGGCGATGAGAAAATTCTTGCTTTTGATATTCCTAATATGGACAAGATAGACAAACTTATTGAAACCACAGGGGATTTAAAATACAGCGTTAATAAAACTTACGGTAGCGGTGTATTAGGTACGCCTGTAGAGTGTATGTTTAATGCTTCTATGTGGTCAAGAGTTTATTATCCTTATCTTCTCAATACGATTTCAACTGCTCAAAGACTAAAAATCAATGATAACTTTGATTTGTTTGGAATAGAAGAAAATGCATGTGCACTTGTGTCTTCTTGGGCAGGCGAGACAACAAATGCCGAAAACCAGCTTCAATATACCTCAGAAGATAATATATTAGGGCTGATAGCAGCTTTTCAGATTTTTGTACGTACTAAAGACAAATCAGGCTTTATAAAATTATTTTCTAAGTTTTCTAAGCTATATCCGCCTGACGGCAAGCTTGTGCTGGATGAAAGCAAGGAAAAAACTCTTATAGCACACAAATGGGAAGATTCTCCAATAAAAGAAAGTGACAACATAAAACCTATGTATTCGCTTGATCTTAGCTGTCTTAAGCTTCTTGCCTATGACATCTTGGAAAGAATGGCAATAAAATTTTTGATACCGGAAGCCAAAGCCTTTGGAGAAGCCAAAGTTTATCTTAAGCAAAAAATTAATGAAAAATTTTATAACGAAAAAACAGGGATGTATCTTAACCGATATACCGACGATTCATGGGCAGAGAATTACGGGGCAACAAGTTTTTATCCTCTAATATCTGGAGCAGCGGAAAATGTAGAACAGTTAAGAGCGACAATTGATAATCTCACAGACAAAGCAAAATTTTGGGGAGATTATGTAATACCCACTTTATCTAAAAACAATAAAGACTTTGGGGCAAAAGCAATTGACGCTTTGGGCAAAAAGCCGCCTTATCTTGAATATCGAGGCACTATTGTCCCTTACGTTAATTATCTTATATATCACGGATTGGTTAGGTATGGGCTTGATGAGATTGCAAGTGCCTTTGCTTACAAATGCGCTAAATTATGGCAAAAGTTTAATAAGCTTAACATCAATATTTATTCAAAATATTTACCTAAAGGCAAAGCCGTAAACAACCAAAAGTACATTAGCATGGAAGGAAATTTGCTTGCTCTTATCGGTATGCAATCACTTATTGATGTCGAATATTTTAGGGATGACTTGAAGTTTGCCATAAGATTTGGAACTTTTGCAAAAGGTGCACATGCTATCACCAATCTTATGCTGATGGGTCATTCTTACAGCCTTGAAACTGATAACTATACTACCACCTTATTAATTGATAATAAAGAAGTATTTATGTCTGAAGGCGGAAGATGTATAGTAAGACAGTTTTTGGAGGCAAAAGACGATTACAGCTTTTTGATTTTTGCTCCTGTTGATTTAAAAATAACATTAAAGCCAAGTAATTACATTCAGTTAGGGAAGAAAAAGGAATATGAATTTACAGTTTTGGCAGGAAAACACCGCGTGACTATAACAGATATTAATGCTTATGTCGAAAAGATATAAATATTAGTATTTTATTATTGTTGGTATTTCTTGTTTTGTTTATTTTTTGCTGATATAATATTGTGTGTTCAGGGTGTGGGTGTATGGATAAAGGTCGTTCAAAAGATATTTGGAAGAACAATTTTTTTATAAGAAATAATACTTTGCTTTTATCAGTTATAGATATTTTTCTTCTGGTTTCTTCATATTTTGTTTGTGTTGTATTTTATTTGTTTTTATATGAAAAAGAATTATGGCTTTGGGTGGGCAATCTTTATACCTTAGCCTTTTTGATTATACCTTATGCTGTTTTGTTTAATTTGTTTGGGTTGTACCGTAACCTTTGGCAATTTATGAGCTTAAGGGATTTGTTCAAATTATTGATAGTTTTGGTTATCTCGTCAAGTGTTTTTATCATCTCGTCATTTTTATGTTCAGGAAGAGATGTTGCATACCTTATCTTTACTATGATTACTTCACTTGCCTCTTCAGTATTGATACTTGCAAGCAAACTTGTATATTTTATTATATATGAACGACTGCGCAGAAAAAAAAGCCTCAAGGGAAAAAGACTTGCTATTGTCGGGGCAGGACAAGCAGGGGCTTTTATGCTTGAAAACCTTTTAGGAGAAAAAGACAGCAAGTATCTGCCTGTTTGCTTTTTTGACGACAATAAAGATAAAATAGGCAAAAACATCAAAGGTATTAAAGTTGCCGGCAATACGGATTCTATTGAAGTATTATGCTCTGAATTTAATATTGATGAAATTGCAGTGGCTATTCCGTCAGCGAGCTTTGAACAAAAACAGTTTATTTTGGAAAAATGCCTAAAAACAAAATGTAAGGTTGTGACAGTACCGTCTATGACTGAAATGATAAGCCAAAAAAACATCTGGCAAAACAGAAGG
Source organism: uncultured Clostridia bacterium (assembly GCA_937895465.1). Classification (GTDB taxonomy): domain Bacteria; phylum Bacillota; class Clostridia; order Christensenellales; family DUVY01; genus DUVY01. Next base: position 8,409 of record CALAYY010000177.1, read on the forward strand.
CATATTGATGTTGAAGATTTGTTAGATCGTGCGCCTATAAAACTGGATACTGAAAGGTTTGTAGAAATGTATAGGGGCAAGGTGGTTATGGTTACGGGAGGCGGCGGCTCAATAGGCTCAGAGCTTTGCCGACAAATATCAAAATACAGTCCGAAACAGCTTGTAATTTTGGATATATATGAAAATAATGCCTATGAAATACAGCAAGAACTCAAGATGCAATACGGTGAAAAACTCAATTTGTCAGTAGAAATAGCATCTGTAAGAGATTACACTAAGCTTGAAATTTTGTTTGAAAAATATAAGCCTGACCTTGTATATCATGCGGCGGCACATAAGCATGTGCCTTTGATGGAAAACAGTCCAGATGAAGCTATAAAAAATAATATATTCGGAACATACAATGTGGTAAAGCTGTCTGATAAATTTGGTGTAGAAAGATTTGTTTTGATTTCATCAGATAAGGCAGTGCATCCTGCCAATATTATGGGCGCTACTAAGCGTGTTTGCGAAATGATTGTTCAATCCATGAAGGACAAGTCCAAAACAAAGTTTATGGCAGTCCGATTTGGTAATGTCTTGGGGTCTAACGGCTCAGTCATACCTTTGTTTAAAAAGCAGATAGAACATGGAGGTCCCGTACTTGTAACTGATAAAAATATTATCAGATATTTTATGACAATACCCGAAGCTGTAAGCTTGGTAATGATGAGCGGGGCAAAAGGCGAAAACGGAACGGTTTATGTGCTTGATATGGGCGCCCCTGTAAAGATAGATGACCTTGCAAGAAAAATGATAACACTGGCAGGGTTTATGCCTAATAAGGATATAAAGATAGAATATGTGGGCTTAAGACCGGGTGAGAAGATGTATGAGGAATTATTGCTTCATAACTCTAACTGTCACAAGCTTGATGATAAAATTTATGTTGAAAATCTAAATAATATTTCACATGACTATATACTTAAGACCTTAGAAGGTTTTAGCATAGCGTTGGAAAATAACGATAAAGATGTTTTAGTCAAAATATTAATGGAAGCTGCTTATGACGGCGAAGAAAAAGGCTATGACATCTTAAAAGCAAGCTTTGAAAAAGTTGTTAAGGTTACTGATTATGATAAGGCGGTAGGGCAGATTTAGATGAATACATTTTTGGTTTTATTGGTTACATTCCTTGTTGCTGCCCTTCCAGTAGTTGAATTAAAAGGCGCAATACCCTTAGGATTGGGGCTTGCAGCATATTATGGTTTAGATATTAATCCATGGATTTATTTTTTATTCGCTTTTGTAGGCTCATGTCTTCCTGCACCGTTTATAATTGCTTTTTTACGCCCTGTATTAAACTATCTTGGCAAGACCAAAATGTTCAAGGGCTTATCGAAATGGCTGCATAAAAGATTTTCAAAAAGAACATCAGCTATCAATCAAAAAGCAGACCAAAAAGCTGATGACTATATAGATAATCTAAATGATAATACTGATCAGAAGTCAGAAGTCAGAAAGAAGCGGTTAAATTGGTTAAAATACACGGCACTGTTTGTTTTTGTTGCTGTTCCGCTGCCGCTTACAGGCTGTTGGACAGGGTCGGGCATTGCATCATTTATGGGCTTAAAACTAAAAGTCGGCGTGCCTATAGTAGTTTTGGGTAATTTGGTTGCAGGCTTATTGGTTATGGCTATGTCTTTGGCAGGATTTGAAATTGCCGGAATTAGTTTGATAAAGTTTTAAATTGTTTTAATGTTTTTAATATATCTTATACATATTTCAAGTCGGTTTTACGCCGACTTTCTTAAATTTTGGTGTATTATTTTTTTGTTTTGTTGCAAACTAAAAGACTATCCTTTTTAGGGATTAGATGTTTAAAAGTTGAATTTTGGGAGAATAATCTATGAAAGAGTACTTAATAAAACTAAATGATGAACTAGATAGTGAACTTGAATTAAGAGCAAGGCAAAAAGGAGTTTCAAAAGAACAATACCTAGAACACGTGGCGAAACTTTTTTTGACTTATCCGCATAGTATAGACCGAGAAGGTATGAAAAAAGGTTATGAGGAAATGGGAGCAATTAATCTTTCTTTTGCTGACATAGGGGATTGTAATGGAAAAACCGAACATAAAACGAGGCTCAATATTTTTCGCAGACCTAAGTCCGGTGGTTGGAAGTGAACAGGGCGGATTAAGGCCTGTTTTGATAATTCAAAACGATATAGGCAATAAGCACAGTCCGACAGTCATTGCTGCGGCGATAACAAGCCAGATAAATAAGGCAAAGCTACCCACTCATATAGAATTAAAAGGCGAACAGTTTGGACTTAATAAAGATTCGGTAATATTGATGGAACAAATACGCACATTGGATAAAAGACGCTTAAAAGAAAAGATAGGCGAACTTGATGAAAAGACAATGGAAAGTGTCAATAAAGCAATACTTATTTCCTTAGGATTCTTCCAAATATAATAAAACCAGAACAACAAAAGAAAACCCGCTAAGTTTTAGCGGGTTTATGCTTATATTATTTGTTTAAATCCCAAGCTTTTCATAAGAGCCAAAAATGCTTTGTTTCCTTTGTCATCTTCTTTAAATAAAGCAACACATTTCAGCATTCTTTCACACGCCTTGTTAATATAATTTTCTATTGCCTCGCCTGCATCTTCATCGCTGAGATTGGTGCCGCAATCGTTTATGAGCTGTGCTATCATGCCTGTATGTGCTATCAAAGGATGATTGGGATCACTCAACTCTTTGAACTTAGCTTTGCCTACCAAAAAGTCCTTAATGCCTTCAGCTTCTGTTGATAATCTGCCTGGCAGTATAAACACACCCATAGCCTCGATAAGCCCTATGCTTTCTTTTTTGATGTTGTGAAGGTCAGGACTTACATGGAATATCCCGTCAGGATGAGCTTCATCTGTACGGTTATTTCTCAAAATAATATCCAAAGAATATTCACCGTCTTCATTAAAACGAGCGATAGGAGTTAGGGCATTATGCTGTTCGGATGTATGGGCAATAATATTAAGGGCTTCGTTATTGTATTCTAAGAACTGCTCTAATATATGCCCAAATAATTTTTCCAAAGAATTTCGCTTTTGACTTTCTATTCTTATCACATTATTATACCAGTCAGGGATAAGAATGCGAACATCGGGATAATCAGCTGAAGAAAACCTATATTTTATCTTAGTCTTATGCATCGGCATTTTGTAAGCTCCGCCTTGATAATGCTCATGATTAAGAATAGAACCGCCGATTCGAGGCAAAGCTGCATTAGAGCCTAAAAAGTAATGAGGAAACAAATCAATGAAATCAAACAGTCTTACAATGGTATTTTGATTGACATTCATAGGAATATGTTCATCACTTAAAACAATGCAATGCTCATTATAATATCTGTAAGGTGAAAATTGAAAATGCCATGATTCTTCATTAAGAAATAGAGGAATTGTGCGAAGAGTCAGCCGTGAGGTGTAATTGTCATGACCTGCAAATCCTATATTTTCTTTACATAATTGACATTTTGGATAATCTGTTTGAGGCTTTTTCAGAACTTCAGCAGTCTTTTTATTGTCTTTTTCAGGTTTTGAAGTGTTGATAGTGATTTCCAAATCTGCTTTTTCTGCTGTAGCTGTCCAAGACGAGTTTGATAAGACTTCTTCATATCGTATATAATTGGATTTTATACAATAGTCATATAAAAACGAACATGCTTCCTTAGTGTTTTTTTCACAGGCTATCTGGTCAAACAAGTCAATAACAAAGGAAGGCGGAGGGCATAACAAATCCATAATCTCCGTTTCAAAGTTAACCCTTTGTTCTTTTCCTATTATGCCCTCAGCAAGAGCATATTCAGAAAGCTTTTTCAAAACTGAAGCAGGCGTTTTCATTAGTGAAATACTATTTTCATCAGGAGATTTACCTGAAGGTCCATCTAATCTAAGTTTAGCCAACAACTTGTTTCTGGTGTAAATAATATCTGATAAGGGTAAAAATAAGTGTGCATTCGCATAACACAACAAGTCCTCTATACAGTCTTGAGGAATGATTTTAGCCATTAAAAACCTCACAAAAATTTAGAATACGAATGAAAAATAACATATCAAAAAAAATCAATCGCCATCTATAATTATATATCATAAAAGCCATTTTAGCAACATCAAAATATTATCGGCAATGACAGTAAAATCAAATATCAATAAGCATTTTTAAACATTGACTAAAAAAAAAGTATGTAATATAATGACAATAATCAATCCTAAAAAAGGAGCAGATTTTATGACTAATTTTTTAGCTGCATTTAGTTTTAATTGGTACGGCTTTTTAATTGCTATGGGTATAATGGTAGGCACCATAGGCGCATATTTTATCGCCAAAAAAAGAGGCTATAACGGAGAGGTTGTTTTTGATATAGTTATCTGGGCTGTGCCTTTTGCTATTGTGGGAGCAAGATTATATTATGTTATCTTTGATGTAATAGGTGCAGGTGCAAAATATACGTTCTTACAGGTTTTCGGCTTTACTGAAGACGGCTTTAAGCTTGAGGGACTTGCTATATACGGCGGAGTTTTGGGAGCAATTTTGGGAGTTTATCTCAACAGCCTTATGTATAAGCGAAAAGAAAAGAAAACAGGCGTAAAGAAAGAAACGTTTTTGCAGATGTGTGATATAGGTTCGCCGTTTTTGATTTTGGGACAGGCTATAGGAAGATGGGGAAACTTTGCCAACGCTGAAGTTTATGGTCAGCCTATTGTTAATCCTGCTTATCAGTTTTTCCCTTTGGGTGTTGAAATTAACGGAATGTGGTATCAAGCACTTTTCTTTTATGAATCCGTACTTAACCTTATAGGATTTTTTATTCTTCTTTGGTTTTTATTAGGCAGAAGGCGCAGCTTTCCGGGATTTGTTTTTGCAAGCTACGGCATATATTATGGTATAGTAAGAATAATTTTGGAAGCATTCCGTGATAAAGAGCAATTTATTTTGTATATGATTCCCAATGTTTTGCCTGTTTCACAATTTGTAAGCGCAATAGCAATAATTTTAGGTATCGCAGGGATAATATATATATGGAAAAAGGCAGATAAAAACGATAAGAAAGTACCCATTTTGGTGCATTATGACGATTGGGAACAGACGGGACTGCCTGAAGAGTATTATGGAAAACCTTTGGCTATTGATGAGTATGAATATGTCGAGGAAGGGGAAGAAAGCGTAGAAGAATATCTTCAAAAAAAGACTGAAGATAAAGAAAAGCCTGACCAAGACTCAAAATAATAGCAATATCTTATTTTATAGATTAAAAAAGGATAAGAATTATTATAATTCTATGAAGTTTATAGAAATATATCTAATTTTATATTATAATAAAAGCATAAAATATATTTACAGATAAGGAGTCTATTATGTCATCCAACAATCCTGAACAAAAATTACCTAGATATAATCTTAGCTTGTTCTCAACTGTGCTTTGTTCATTAGAATTGATTTTATTCGGTGTGTTTTTATTGGTAGTCAATTTCAAGCCTGATTTTCTAGGCGCAGAGTGGACAGTTGCCAAAATATGGCTTCCTGCTACCTTAGGTTTGTTTTTCTTGATATGCTTGACACATAGCTTGCTTTTAAAAAACACTGTAACTCTTTGGATTAGTTTTGTCTTTTTGACTTGCTTGGTTGCATGGTTTATCCATAACCTTAGCGGTATTGGATATGACAGATTTTATCCTATATATATTGCAATACCTGCAATAGCTAGTGCTGGAACTTTACTGTTTTCCAAAGACAAAAACCTTCACTTAAAAACCATTGTCTTTTTTGGCGGTATCGCATTAATACTTTTTTTAAATTCTGCTGCAAGGATTGATTGGTGGATTATAGCTCCTATTGTTATAATAATGGTTGGTGCGTTTATCTTTATTAATGCTATAACAAGTAAAAAAGGCCGTTGGGATGACGGTGACAGACCCCAAAGAGATAAACCTTATGAAATAAAAAAGGAAGATGAAAACAAATAATGCGTAATCTTACAATGCTATCGGACTTTTATGCCCTTACTATGATGCAAGGGCATTTTTCCGCTCCAAAACAAGAAAACGGAGTTTTTGAAGTTTTTTTCCGTCAAAGCTCCACCTTTAACTATGCTATAGCTGCAGGACTTGAAGAAGCTATTAACTTCGTAAAGAATATCAAATTTAGTCACGCTGATATACAATACTTACGCGGGCTTAACGCCTTTACAGATGATTTTTTGGATTATTTGGCTAAGTTCAAATTTTCAGGCACTATCCGTGCTGTGCCTGAAGGTACTGTTATCTTTCCAGGTGAGCCGATTTTGACGGTAGACGCAGATATAAAAGAAGCCATGTATATAGAAGCAGGCATTCTAAATATAATTAATCATCAGACGCTTATAGCCACTAAGGCATCAAGAATTTGTTGGACAGCAGGCAATAAGCCTGTAATCGAATTTGGACTTAGACGAGCTCAAGGTCCTGATGCCGGAATATACGGTGCCAAAAGTGCCATAATAGGCGGCTGTGCAGGAACAAGCAATGTTTATGCCGGTCAAAAATGGAACATACCTGTCAAAGGCACTCATTCTCATGGCTGGGTATTGAGCTTTCCAAGCGAGCTTGACGCATTCAGAGCTTATGCCAAAATGTTTCCCAACACCTGCCTTTTGTTAGTAGATACTTACGATACTCTAAAAAGCGGTGTTCCCAACGCCATAAAAGTATTTGATGAACTAAAAGCACATGGTTATAAGCCTATGGGTATTAGATTAGACAGCGGAGATCTTGCATATTTGTCAATTAAGGCAAGAGAGATGTTGGATGAGGCAGGACATGCTGATGCCAAAATCTTTGCCAGCGGAGATTTGGATGAAAATGTAATTTTGCATCTTAATGCTCAAGGCGCTTGCATTGACATGTATGGTATAGGCACCAAGCTTATAACAAGTCAGGACAATCCCAGTCTTGGGGGCGTTTATAAGATATCAGCTTTAAAAATTGACGGAGAAGTTATCCCTAAGATGAAGCTATCTGATTCTTTGGAAAAGATAACTAATCCAGGAATCAAGCAATTATATCGTATTTATAATAAAAGCAACGGTTATGCCGAGGCTGATCTTATAACCTTAGAGGACGAGAAAATCCCTAAGCCGCTTACCATTACACATCCTGTAGAACGTTGGAAAACTATAACCTTTGAAGATTTTGAAATAAAACAATTATTGATTGATATTATCAAAGACGGTGAAGTGGTTTATAAGTTCCCAAAACTACAGGATATAGCTAAGTTTAGCAAAGACGATCTAAACACCTTCTGGCCCGAATACAAAAGAATAGGCAATCCTCATATTTATAAGGTGGATTTGTCTGACGAGCTTTATGAATTAAAACAGTCCTTAATAAAACAAGTGCGAAATAAAAAAGGATAATAATTTTAATAATTATAGGTATAACAAACACCATAAAAATATTTTTTATTATCAAAATTGACAAAATAATAATTAACTATATAATATAATAAGATATATGGAACAAATAGATCTCACCAAAAAAAGCCTAAGCCCCGATGAGGTCAGGCAATATATTGATACTATAAGGCATAGTTATGAACATAGCCTGTCCGAACAAAAGGACAGGATTTTTGAGTTGCGTGAGCAAGTTAAAGAATTAGAATCCAAATTAGAGGTTTTTAAAAGCCGAGGACGCCAAATCAATCAAGC
>CALAYY010000178.1 GCA_937895465.1 uncultured Clostridia bacterium
TGACCGCATAATATACATCTTCTCCTGAATATCCTAATTCCTCGCCTGCCTTTCTCCAAGCCCAATCAGTCTTATATATTCCTTGAAGATACCACGGAGCCTTGTCTTTATATCGTTGCATTACTTCAGCAAATTTCTTTTCCATTTCAGAAGCTGTTGTTTTTTTCTTAGCCTGCAAAGAGCCAAGTATAGCTTGCCAAGTTGACTCATCGCCGATATTTTCTTTCTGGCTTTCCTTAAAGGATTCTAAAGCGGCTGTCATAGCGTCAATATCGTCTTCTGAATAGCCTATGCTTGCTAAATAATCCTCTGAATACCCTGCACCAAGTAATTGCTCTCTTGTTCCCGATTTAACATTAATTTCAGCCTGTCTTTGCTTTATAAGTTCGTTAAACTGCTCAATGGATTCTTGCATTGAAGATAGATAATCTTCGCCAAGTCCTTTTAAATCGTCTGCCTTGTATTCGCCACCTCTCATCTTTTCAAGGATTTCTTCACGCTCCATTGCTCGCTTTTCCTGCTCGACCAACAAAGGCTCGTTTGCAAGGTCATACTGCAACTGACGGAGTTTCTTGATTTCTTCCATTTGAGAAGCTACACTACCAGTAGCGTCATTTGCCATTTCTTTGTAAAGCTGTTTAATTCTTTCGCCAATATCAGCAATGATAGTTTCAACGCCTGTGCCTTGTTGTGCTAGTTTATCAAGTAATGCTTGCTCATCTTCGTCAATACGATTACTGCTTTGCATAAACATTTCTTCCCAACTGCTGTAAATAATGCTATGTGATTCTGTAAAAGCGTTTTGTGCTGCTAGGGTCATCCCGTCAAGGGCTTCATTTATTTTATCAATGTTATCAGGTATCTTAGTGGGCATTTCATCAAATTTAGCAAGAAAATCATCAGCACTTTCTTTGGTGGTGTCTAATCCGTCTTTGAGTGGCTTTAGCTTAGATTGAGCTTTCATTGAATTGCTGTAAAGGTCAGAGAGCTTACCGTCAAGGTCGCCAATAACCGTGCTTGTGGCTTTAGCAGATAGTGTCAATCCGTCAAGCTGCTTTGCCACTTTTTCTGCAATCTTTTCTTTATTAATACGGTCAAAATAAGCTACTAAAGCAATAGCTCCAGCAACAACGGCAGCGATAGCTCCAATGGCACCAGCGGAGAACGCACCAGTTAAAGCACTTCCTATCTTTCCGATGCCTGCGACCAATTTGCCGACTGCGTTTATAGAAAAATAGGTTAATAACGCAGAGCCTAATGTAACAGTCAAAGGAGCGACTTTTTCAAGTGCTTCGCCTATGCCTTTGAACGCATTTTGCAACATCAAGCCCATACCGCCCATTTCCTTAACGATATCCCTAATGCCGTCTAATCCGTTTTCATAGCCCTTTAACTCAAAGGCTAATGAATTGTCGCTTGTTTGTTTTTGTGATAATATATTCAACTCATCAAAGCCCATTGTAGCCTTGTTGAGCTTATTTACTGTATCTAATACATTTTCAGCTTCTTCATCAAGTTCACCCAGTTCATTTAACGCACCGCCAAACTCTTTAACCTTGTAACCTGCTATATTAGCAAGGCTCTGCCCAAGATAAGTAAGACCGCTTACAAGCCCATTAACAATAGGTAAGGCATCTTCAAGTGCTGGCATAAGGATTTCGCCCCAAGCCTTTTTTAATTTGAGCATATTTTCGCTTAATATCTTAGTTTGGTTAGATACAGTACCAATTGTTTTAGCAAAGTCGCCGTGTGCGTTTTTAGACTGTCTAGTTATGGCATTGTAACGAAGTTGTATTTTTTCAGCAGCAGTCATTACTTCAATAGACTTTTCAATGCCTAAACGCCTTGCTTCTTCTTGTAAGGCTGTTTCAGAAATATCAAGACCCAATTCACGCAAAGGTCGTATCTGTCCTGCGAGTGCCGCCTGTAGCTTCTCGTTAGCTGATTCAATACTTATGTTAAAGTACGATGCCAAGTCAACCGCCAACTTAGTAAAGTTTTCTGATAATACATAAGCATTTTCATTTGCAACACCCATAGAAGTTGACATTTGATAAAACAAGCCTGTGTATTTCATAAGCGTGGTTTCGCTCATTCCAAAGCCAGTTGACATTTTATTGACAAATTCTGTTGCTTGACCTGCGTAACTACCTAATGCGGTTTGGAACAAGTTCAAGGTTTCGACAAAATCAATAGCTTCTTTGACTACATTAGCTAAGGCATTTCCAATTCGCCTAATAAGATATAAAGAGGCGGTAAGTTTGCCTAAATTCATCATACCAGAAAGAGAAGTGCTTGCTTTAGCACCGTTAGCAGCTAAATCTTTAACGGCATTATTACTACCTTTTAAGACCTGTTCAAGCTGTTGCGGATTTAAAAGAATACCGCTTAATGCTGACTTTTGAGTTTCATCTAAGCCAACACCGCCTGCAAGTTGCTGTATGCCAAGTTGTTTTTCGCCAAGTCCTAAAGAGCCT
>CALAYY010000179.1 GCA_937895465.1 uncultured Clostridia bacterium
ATCAGAGCAAAAGGCTCGCCGTTAACAAATTTTTCTGCAATCAAAAGCGCGTCCCCGCTGCCTTTTGGAACATATTGAACATCAAAGCTTATATCGGCTTTTTTTGATATCGCCTCTACGATGTCAGCATATTCTTTTTTGCCTGTGCTTACAAGCTTTTCGACAAGCTGTTTGTTTTCATTATAGTATTCTTTCAGGCTGTCTTTATTAGGACTTATAATAATTAATATATCTTTTATTCCTGAACTTACCGCTTCATCAACAATATAATCCACAACAGGTCTGTCTATAATCGGCAGCATTTCTTTGGCAACTGCTTTGGTTATAGGCAAAAATCTTGTCCCCAATCCTCCGCATAAAATAACACCTTTTTTAATCATTCTCCAATCTCCTAGCTTATGTATATTTTAACAGAATAAAAGCTGTTGGAATTATTTTACTATACGATATTTCTTTTGGCAAGGTAAAACCCTTTTAAAGTGTTTTTTATTAAAAACATCCAATAAATTCCAGTCTTGCAGCATAAAATAATACCATGCAAAAATTAAAAATAGTTTTATGCGGCGGCGGAACAGCAGGACATATAATGCCTCATCTAGCACTTATTGACGGTCTGAAAAAGATTTTTGATGAAATACATTATATAGGCTCTATAGGCGGCATGGAAAAAGGCATTATGGCATCTAACCCTAATATCATTTACCATGAAATCGTTTGTATAAAATTACGCCGTTCTTTGTCTGTAAAAAATCTTGCAATACCCTTTAAACTTACACAGGGAGTATTACAGGCAAAAAAGATATTAAAAAGTATTAAGCCTGATGTCATATTTTCCAAAGGCGGTTATGCTGCCGTTCCTGTTGTATGGGCTGCTAATAAAAGATGCAAGGTCTTTATTCATGAGTCTGATATGAGTATGGGTCTTGCCAATAAGCTATGTATAAAACGTGCAGAAAAAGTATTATGTACTTTCTCTTTATTAGCAGAAAAACTCAAAAAAGGAATACATACTGGAACTCCGTTAAGACAATTAATTTACAAAGGAAATAAACAAAAAATCTTTAATGAGCTGAATTTGGGACGGCGGAAAGTTATCTTAATTATGGGCGGCTCATTGGGTGCAAAAAAAATCAATGAGGTGTTAAGAGAAACACTTAGCCGTCTGATAATAAAATATGACATAATACATATTACTGGGAAAGGCAATATTGATACTAGATACAATTATCAAGATTATCATCAATTTGAATTCAGGACTGATATACATGATATTTTTGCGGCAAGCGACTTAGTTATTACAAGGGCAGGCTCTAATGCAATTTTTGAATTGGCGGCTTTAAAAAAACCTATGCTAATAATCCCCTTGCCAAAAGCGCAGTCTCGCGGCGATCAAATAGAAAATGCACAGTTTTTTTCTGATAATAACATTGCAGAAGTGTTGTTTCAGGAAGATTTGACTTCTTCTAAGCTGTTTGATAGCATTATGTCCTTAGAAAAAAACAAACAGAAATATATAGACAATATACAAAAAATGTCTGACATTGACGGCACGCAAAAAGTACTTGATATAATTTCTTCAGCGATTACGTCATCTGAAAAATCAAAAAAATAAATTTATTTTTAATTTGGTTATGAAGATTCTGATTAAAAAATACTTAATTATTATTTTATGTATAGCTTTTTGTTTTTTGTCGGCTTGCTCGTCCCGTAATGTTGAAAAAGCTTTTGTTCTTTACGGTACACCTACTTATAGTTTATCACCCATTATACATATACAGACTATACTTGGCGGAAGCAATGATGATTATGTGTTTGAAGTTTTGTATTGTGATAATTATATTTATGTTATCGGTGAAACCAATTCTAATGACGGAAGTTTTACATCATCTTCTGACGGACATAAGCTATTCTTGGCAGTTTTAAATAATAAAGGACAATTTTTAAAATGTTTAACTTTTGGAAAATCCAATACAAAAAATAAATATGTTAAGGCAAAAGTTATCAATACCTATATTTACGTTTTGTCAGATTGTTCGCTTGAAACTCAAAGTGTAGTATTATATAAAATCGATTTAAATAATAATTCGGTACATAATACGGTCTTGGGAAGTTTATTAGTTGATGAAAACGCTTTGGATCTTATAGAATGGAAAGACAGTATTTTTGTCATAGGGCAAGCTTATGACAATACATCTTCATGCAAAAGTCTTTTTATAACTAGATTGGATTATAGTTTAAAACAAAAGCATTATGAAAGAATAATAAGAGCGGCTGATTTGACTTATATAGGCACTGAAAGCTCGTCAAACAGTCTAAAAGTATGGATTAATGCGGTTGCCATAAGTTATTCTTATCCTGCTATGATTGATATAAGCAAAGATAATTATGTGTATAATAATTTTGAAAGCCAATTATTGTCATATAGACTCTTGAATATTGCTTCAATCAATGATAATGTACTGCTAGTCCTTTCTAATGAAAAACTTAATAATTCAGCGGCTTATGTTTTTTATTGTTCAAATAGCTTTGAAAAAATAAATAATTTGGATATAGAAAATATTACACATGCAAAAATTGCACCTATAAAAGACAACGCATTGGTAAGTTTTTATGGCAGAACATCTTTATATTATTTAATAAATAAGGATGTTAAACTGCCGCAAAATGAACTTTCCAAAAAAAACGCAACTTGCGAAAAATCATTAAGCATATCAACAGGAACATTAATAATGACAAAAAACAATAACTGCTATGAGTTATTATATATTAATAAACTAAAAACCAAAATTATGAATTTAGGTAATTATGACAATATCAATTCTTTTTGCGTATTTAAAGATTTTTTAATTATTGCAAGCAATGAAAAGAATGACATCAAAATAAGCTTTTCTAAAATTATGCCGTATTACTTTATTTGACTTCGATAAGATGCTTGGTTTTTTATATTAATTATCTTTTTTTGTTCTAGGCTTTATCTGCGCAAGAACTTTTTTGGATAGCCTAATAGAATGTTTTCTTCCTTTTTTGGGAAAAGACACGTCATTTTTCCAGCCAAACGGAATTTCATCCTCATTGGCATCGACTATTTTAAACGGTAAAGATTGCTTTTTTACCGCAGTATCAATCAAAAGAGTTTCTCCAATTGCTTCAGCCTTCATACTCTTACCTTTGATAATTTTTCTAAAAACTGTCTTAATTCCTCTTTTGTTAGTTACTTCCGACATATCTACTCCTAATTATCCGTACTTCCTTTTATGTCTTATTTGTTTTCTTTAGGTATATTATATAATATTTTCTTAATGATTTATCATTTTTTTAAAATCTTTTTATGTTTTTTTATAGTTTTTTATATTTTATGACTTTGAGACAAATTTGTTTTTGTTCTTATTCAATAAAAACTTCAATTTGTCACGGTCATTTTTTGAAAACTTTAAGGGCGTACTAGTTCCTGAAAGAGTTAAAGCTCCGTTTCTATTATTTGATACAACAACTTTATTGTCTCCCTTTTCAAAGTGAAAATCATACAAATGATGCCAATCCAAAAAATAAACAGCTGTATATATCCCGTCATTGACAACAGCACTTTTTGCAATAGTCAGCATAACAGTAATAGAAAGACTGCAGGATAATATGACCAAAAGCAAAAGTAAAGTACTTCGGACATAAAGTGTATTCATGTTCCAAATCTCATACAATTCTTTGGTCAAAATACTGTTATAAGGGTCAATTAATAACGATACACATGCCAATATTGCAAACGCTATCAAAATATCCAACATCCAATAAAAGATTTTGTTGGTTTTTAGGGCAATGATAGTTATTGAATATTTCAGTCTGTGTTGATGTCGGATAGTTATTATCAAAAAAAACACAGTCCCTATTAAAACAACAGCAGCAACACAAGACAGCATGATTATTAAGATGTTAGGCATATATTTATCCATAATTAACCAAAAACCGAAAGTATCTTTCGGCTTTTATTATGATAACATATTTAATTGATTTTTTCAAGAAACTGTTTTGAGCTATTTAAAATATTGCATTCCTGAATAAAAGATTTTCAAATCCATGTTCATATCAATGTTTTTATAGCCTTTTTCACAGCGTTCTATATGCGCCATTTTGCCTAAGATTCTTCCGTCAATACTTGTTATGCCCTCAATTCCCCAAATCGAGCCGTTAGGGTTATACGGCATATCCGCACGTACTGCACCTTTTTCATCTACATACTGGCTAAATATTTGACCGTTTTTTTCCATTATTTCCAAATCAGCTTGATTGGCAAAGAATCTGCCTTCTCCATGAGATATAGGAGTACCGTATATCTCCCCTGTTTTTACAAAGTTAAGCCAAGGAGATTTTACAGAAGATATTCTTGTCCTAACTATAGTTGAAGCATGGCGGTGTATATTATTAAAAGTCAAAGTCGGGCTGTTTTCATTAAGTTCTGATATTTTGCCGTATGGCAACAGACCTAATTTTATTAGCGCCTGAAAACCGTTGCATATACCGATAATCAGTCCGTCACGGTTATTGATAAGCTCTGTAACGGCATGCTTTACCTTCGGATTTTTAAATGCGGTAGCAATAAACTTGCCTGAGCCATCAGGTTCATCCCCACCTGAAAATCCGCCAGGAAAAGCTATTATTTGACTTTGATTGATAAGCTTAGCCATATATTCTGCAGAGTCTTCTATTTCTTGAGAGGTGCGGTTTCTTATAACAAAGGTGTTTATTATTGCTCCATATTTTTCAAAAGCACGTTGTGTATCGTATTCGCAATTTGTGCCTGGAAATACAGGAATAAAGATTCTGGGATGAGCTATGGTTAGTTCAGAATATTTCTTTTGACAAGTGCCGTTATAAGTTATTGTCTTAACATCGTCTGCAGGCTTTGCAAAAGTTGGAAATACTTTTTCTAATGTTGAGGTAAAGCTATCTATAATCTCATCAAGAGTAATTATTTGATTATTTATTTCAGTATTATGTCTAGTAGTAATGCCCAATTTTTCATATATAAAGTCTTTTAAAATAGACGCATCGTTTAAAGCTACAAGACAATCCCCTGCCAAAGTATCAAACATTTCAGGCTCAAAATTATAAAACCTTATACCTAAATTATTACTTAATGCAGACTTTACAGCAACCGCTGCCGTTCCGCCTTCCTCAACAACTTGAATATATGATATATTGCCGTTTTTGATGTTTTGATGCAATATTTTATTAAGACGGTTGATATATTCAAAATCAGGCATGCCGTATTTATCACGCTGTAATCTAATATGATAAATTTCTGTATCAGGCTTATTTAATATATTAACCGCTCCATATGAAGTGTCTGTTAAGCCAAGAGCAAAAGAAATAAGTGTCGGCGGAACATCCATATCTTCAAAAGTTCCGCTCATAGAGTCCTTGCCACCTATTGCACCTAACTTCAAGCCTAATTGTGCCTGCATAGCACCTAATAATGCGGACATAGGAACACCCCATCTTTTGGGGTCATTTTTTAGTCTCAAAAAATATTCCTGAAAAGTCAATCTTATGCTATCGGGGTCAGCACCGCCTGCTACTGCACGCATAACGCTTAGCACTACCGAATAGACAGCTCCCAAGAACGGACTTTTGGACATCATATCAGCGTTAAAGCCCCATGAAGATACTGTTGCCGTTGTGGTGTTACCGTCTATAACAGGCAATCTTGAAATCATACAGTCAGACGGTGTTAATTGTCTTTCTCCTCCCAAAGGCATAATTACACTGCCTGCTCCAATTGTGGAATCAAACATTTCAATTAGCCCTTTTTGTGAGCAAACATTGAGTGAGGACAGCTTTTTCAAAAGTGCATTTTTGTAATCACCTTTTTTCAAATAATCCTCTATATCTTTTGAGCCGATACATTCTCTTCACCAAAACTCTTCTGTATCTTTTCAACCTTTAT
>CALAYY010000180.1 GCA_937895465.1 uncultured Clostridia bacterium
CCCGAAACGAGCTTGATAAACTAATAGACCGTAACGACATGAAAAGGGTCGTTGTAGATTTGTCAGAACTTACTTTTATGGACAGCACAGGAGTAGGAATAATGATAGGGCGTTTTAAGAAACTCAAATCTAAAAGCATCCCTATTTTTATAGCCAATCCCAGCAAAACAGTAGATAAAATATTTTCTATGACCGGGCTTTATGAAATTATGCCCAAGATAGGCTGATAAGGAGCAATGATATGAAAGTTGAAAACGAAATGACCCTTATAATTCCGGCTCTTTCCAAAAACGAATCTTTTGCACGAAGTACTGTTGCCGCTTTTGCAGTAGAAATGGATCCAAGTTTGGAAGAAATCAATGATATAAAAACCGCAGTGTGTGAAGCGGTAACTAACAGCATCGTGCATGGCTATCAAAAGCAAGAAGGATTGATAACAATCAGGTCAAAAATAAGCGGAAAGGTTTTACATATAACTGTAGAGGATAGCGGAATTGGCATAGAAGATATAGAAAAAGCAAGGCAGCCATATTTTACAACAAAGCCTGAAGAAGAGCGTGCTGGTATGGGCTTTACGGTAATGGAAACCTTTATGGATACTTTGGAAGTGCTGCCTAATGAAAAGGGCGGTCTCAAAGTTATAATGACCAAAACTATAAAAGGTTAAATATTTTGTTCAATGTTTACAAAAAAATATTGGAGATATGCCGGTGCTAGAACACAATGAGACAATTGAATTAATCGCTAAGGCTCAAAAAGGGGATGAAGAAGCTAAGACCAAGCTATTGGTTCACAATTCACCGCTTATTAAGAGTATAATTAGGCGTTACATGAATAAAGGTGTTGATTATGACGATTTGTACCAATTAGGCTCAATGGGTTTTTTAAAAGCTATTAAAAATTTCGATGCTTCATACAATGTAAAATTTTCTACTTATGCCGTACCAATGATAGCAGGAGAAGTCAAAAGATTTTTGAGGGATGACGGTTATATAAAAGTTTCAAGAACATTAAAACTTCTTTCTTCCAAAATAAATCAATTTATTGATAATTACAAAAAAAACAATGCCAGTGACCCTACCATAGACCAGCTTTCAAAAGAGTTTAATATTGAACCTCAAGAAATAGTATTTGCTATGGATTCGGCAAAAGTACCGATTTCTTTATATGAAAAAAATGATGATTCGGACTCATCACCTAGTCTTATAGATAAGATATCGGGGGAAAAGGATAATTCTGAAGATGTTTTAGATAAGTTGATTTTATCAGATGTGATTAATGATTTGAATGAGCGTGAGAAAAAAATTATTATGCTAAGATATTATCGTGATAAAACCCAAAGTGAAATAGCAGCTCAATTAGGTGTAAGTCAAGTTCAAGTGTCAAGACTTGAAAGCAAGATCATACAAAAGATAAAAACAAGATTTTTATCTGAAGAACGTTAATTTTTGCTTGTAAACTGTTATAAAAATGTATATAATAAAACTAGAAAAGCTATGAAGAAGCTGTGATTAAAAATCTTCTTACAGAGAGTTGATGGACGGTGAAAATCAACAAGAAGTTTTAATCTTATCCACTTTGGAGCTGTAAGGTGTAATGCCTTAAGGTTAATGCCCTATATAGCATATTAAAAGATGGCCGCAATAAATGCGGCAACTTGGGTGGCAACGCGGAGTCCTTTCGTCCCATTATTATTGGAGCGGAAGGTTTTTTTATATCTAAAATAAACATATTTAATTGAGGAGAACAAAATGATTGATATTAAGTTGTTACGGAATAATCCTGAAATAGTAAGAGAAAACATTAAAAAGAAGTTTCAGGAGCATAAGCTGCCTTTAGTTGATGAGGTAATAAGTCTTGACCAAAATTTTAGAGATGTAAAAGTCAAATGTGATATGTTAAGAAGCCGCCGAAATACTATAAGTAAAGAAATAGGGGCTTTAATGGCTAAGGGAAAAAAAGAAGAAGCGGTTGAAGCAAAAAAACAGGTTGAAGCTATGGCAAATGAACTTGCAGAGCTTGAAATTCAAGAGGATGTTCTTGCCAAAAAAATAAATGAAATTATGTTGGTAATACCTAATATAATTGATGATTCTGTTCCTATTGGAAAAGATGACAGCCAAAATGTAGAAGTTGAGAAAATTGGCGAGCCTTTTGTGCCTGAATTTGAAATTCCGTATCATGTTGATATTATGGAAAAATTAAACGGAATTGATATTGACAGCGCAAGAAAAACCAGCGGCAACGGTTTTTATTATCTCAAAGGAGATATTGCAAGATTGCATTCAGCTATTTTATCCTATGCAAGAGATTTTATGATTGAAAGGGGTTTTACCTATTATATACCGCCTTTTATGATTCGTTCTAATGTAGTGACAGGGGTAATGAGTTTTTCAGAAATGGAAAATATGATGTATAAAATTGAAGGTGAGGATTTGTATCTAATAGGTACAAGCGAACATTCAATGATAGGAAAGTTTATAGATACCATTTTAACCGAAGACCAATTACCTCAAAACCTTACCAGTTATTCACCTTGTTTTAGAAAAGAAGTTGGAGCGCATGGAATAGAAGAACGGGGAGTATATCGAATCCATCAATTTGAAAAGCAAGAAATGGTAGTTATTTGTAAGCCTGAAGAAAGTATGCAGTGGTTCAAAGTTCTCTATCAGAACACAGTTGACTTTTTTAGGTCTATGGATATACCGGTAAGAGTATTAGAGTGCTGTTCGGGGGATTTGGCAGACTTAAAGGTTAAGAGCGTTGATGTTGAGGCATGGTCTCCCCGTCAAAAGAAATATTTTGAAGTCGGAAGCTGTTCTAATTTGGGAGACGCTCAGGCAAGACGTTTGGGTATTCGCATCAAGAATAAAGAACTAGGCAATTATTATGCCCATACTCTTAATAATACCGTAGTAGCACCCCCCAGAATGCTTATTGCGTTTTTGGAAAACAATATCAATGCTGATGGAACAATTAATATACCGCAGCCTCTCAGGATGTATATGGGCGGTAAATCAAAGATTGAATGAATACACAAAAGAACGGCTTATAAATAAGCCGTTCTTTAATATAGTCAATTAAAATACATATTAAAAATATCTGTATCAATTATGGGCATTATAGGCCGGGGTTTTTTCTTGTTGGGGTTTTGATTTTTATAATTTGGTTGGGCTAACTGATGTATTTTATAATCTTCATCATTTTGTAGATTGTTTAATTCGGTTTTATAGATATCATTATCCTGTTCGTAGTATGCATTATTTTGTATTGGCTCTTGTGGGGCAAAAGTCATATTATCATCAGAAATTATTAATTTTCCCTGTTTTATGTTTTTTACTACATTTTTGTTCTCATCTGAAATTGAATACTCAATATAAGTAATATTGATTTTTGAAGGCAAATTTTCTTCAGGCTCAATTCCGTCAGCAAAAACATTTTTATGATAACAGATGTAATTTGCTCCTAAAATAAAACCAAATGATAATAAAATAATTAATAGTCTTTTCATTAGTTCTTCCTCCTATAGTTAATTTTTGCAAATTTTGGAAAAATATAATAAAAGTTTAAAAATAATTAATTTTTCTTTTGAGTGCTTTGTTGTTTATGACAAATAGAAAATAACACCTTAACGCCTAAAAAAGTGAATATTAGCATTCTGATTTTGAGATATTAATATAAAAGAATATTAAGGAGTTTTTGGATGAATGTTTATAAAGATAAACAAAAGTTGTTTTCTAATATTGAAGACAATGAGACTATTATAAAAAATACATTTACAGAGGAAAAAAATCATGCAGATGCCAAGCGAAGAAAAGTTTAAAGGACAGCATAAGCAGCGAAATGATAAATATTCACAATATGTTGAACTTGTCTCGCCAAAACAGACCTCATGGAAGTCCTTATTTAATGCGTTTTGGATAGGCGGTTTGATTTGTGTGCTTGGGCAGGTGCTTTTTGATTTATCCAAACTAATATTCAAAGTATCTGAAGATAAAGCATCAAGTATTGCGCTTGTCGTTCTTATGTTTTTAACTGCACTTTTAACCGGAATAGGTATCTTTGATAAGATAGCATACTATGGGGGAGGCGGTTCATTTTTACCTATTACGGGTTTTGCCAATGCTATTTCAAGTGCGGCTATCGAATTTAAAGCTGAAGGACTTATCTTTGGATTAAGCAGCAAATTTTACACGATAGCCGGACCTGTTATAGTTAACGGAATAGTTTCTTCCTTCGTCGTTGGATTAATCTATTATATTATTGGGCTGTTTTAGGTGAGAAAATGAGACTTTTTGATTTTGGAATTGAACTAGATATTAATCTTACAAAAGGCAATAAGACATTAAAACGTACTAAAGCCAAAAACACCAAACAAATCGGAGAACAGACGGTTATTTTTCCTAATGAGCCTAAGATATTTAGCAGTCATTCTATTGTCTCTCAAAAAGAAAAAGACGGTCCGTTTGCAGGATATTTTAAAGATGTTTTAAAAGATACAAAGTATCAAGAAAAGACATTTGAAAAAGCCGAGACCAAGATGTTTGTCTATGCATTACATAACGCAATTGAAAATGCAGGCATAACAAGTAAGGATATTGATGTATTGTTTTCAGGGGATTTGCTTGCTCAGATTATTTCATCAAGCTATTGTGCTAGACTGTTTGATATTCCTTATATGGGTATCTACGGTGCATGCTCAACTATGGCAGAAGGTTTGATTTTTTCTGCAATGCTTACCGATGGTGGATTTGCCGAAATTGCAGCATGTGTTACAGGCAGCCATTATGCTACAGCAGAAAGACAGTATAGAGGACCATTGGAGCTAGGTGCACAAAAGCAGAGATACTCACAGCATACTGTAACAGCTGCTGCTGCTGCAATTGTAGGGTTAGTAAAAGAAGGAATAAAAATCACTAAAGCAACGATAGGTAAAGTTGAGGATTATGGCATACCTGATCCAGCCAATATGGGTGCGGCAATGGCACCGTCAGCAATGAGCACATTGATGCAATTTTTTATTGATACTGATACAAAACCAGACGATTATGACCTAATAGCTACAGGCGACTTGGGTAAGTTAGGAAGTGATTTGTTAAGGCAGCTCATGGATGAAAAAGGCTATCATTTGAGTCAAAATTATATGGATTGCGGAGCTTCAATTTATGGTCATGATCAGCATACCTCAGAAGGCGGAAGCGGCTGCGGATGCGGTGCAAGCGTGTTAGATGCGTACATTCTTAATAAGATGAATAAGGGTGAATACAAAAAAGTAATTTTTGCAGCAACAGGGGCACTTCTTAGCACTATAGTAACCCAACAAGGAGAAAGCATGCCTTCTGTAACACATTTGGTTTTATTGGAGAAATAATATGGAAACGCTATTTATGTATCTCAAAGTTTTTGCTATAGGCGGGTTATTGTGTTTGATAGCTGAAATTCTTATAATAAAAACCAAAATATCTTCAGCAAGAATTTTAGTTATTTTTTTGATTGCAGGCGTAGCATTAGAAGCTGTCGGCGTATTTCAATATATGAAAGAATTTGCTGGTGCGGGTGTCACAGTTCCTATTATAGGATTTGGAAGTTCTTTGGCTAAAGGTGCAATTGAAGCAGTTAAAACAGATGGATTTTTGGGAATATTTAGCGGTGGAATAATCAGAACATCTATAGGTATAGGTGCCGTAACAGTATTTTCTTATATAGTAGCATTGATTTTTAATCCAAAGAGCAAATAAAAATAACACTTACAGGCGGCTTTTATCATATATATTATAGATAATGGAAGTATATATCTCACCTCCAAAAAAACGCCTAAAAAAGAAAAGAATAATAATTATTGCAATTATTTTGATAGTTGCAATTTATTGTTATGTTTTTTTTAAAAAAAATATTGACCCTGTCATTATTTCAGTATCAGAAAAAGAAGTTGAAGCACTTACTAACTTAGCAGTTGCAAAAGCTGTCAACGAAATAAATTCTCAAAGTGCAACCTATTCTGATCTTGTCAACATCATTTATGACAAAGACGGCAATATAAAAATGATTTCAGCTAATACTGTTAAAATTAATCAAATTACACAAGACATAGCCATAAAGACTTATAATAATATTTCAAAGTTAGGAATTGACGGAATAAAGATATCTTTAGGTACTTTATCAGGCATGCCAATATTAACAGAAAAAGGACCTGATTTGACCTTTGAATTAAAGCCGGTAGGCTCAGTAAGCTGTGATTTGAAATCTAATTTTATATCAGCAGGAATAAATCAGACCAATCATAAGCTTTTTTTATTGGTTAATTCTGATATTCTTGTAATTATTCCGGGGCTAAAAGACAAGAAGATAAAAACCCAATCAACAGTATTGCTTGCAGAAAGCATTATAATCGGAGAAGTGCCTGATACTTATCTCAATTTCAACAATATGGATGCTATGCTTGACCTTGTGCCGTAAATTATTAAGATATTTAATAACAATAAAAACGCCATTAATCTAATTTTATTGCGGTTAAAAGTATTATCTTTATCGTTGACTTTAACCGTTTTTTTATGATATCATAAGATAAAATAACAACTATGACCGCTTAAAAAGTAGTTGGCTGATTAATATGTTGTCAGAGATTACAGTTCATAGGCTGAAAAACTGTAAAACATACGGCAATGAATTTCATAAGTGAGAGTTTCCGAGATGTCGGACGCATTAGACAGCGTTATAATTTAAATGAGTCTGTCAAGATTATGACAGAAAATTAAGGTGGTACCACGGTATATCCGTCCTTTTGGTTTAAGGGCGGTTTTTTGTTTTAGGAGGACATAATGCAACAAACCTTGAAAGCTATTGTTGATAATTGTATTAAAGAATTAGGTACGTGTAATGACCTTAGTGCTTTGAATACGATAAAAGTTAAAGTGCTAGGCAAAAACGGCGAACTGACGCAGGTTTTACGTGGAATGAAAGATATTGCTCCAGATGAACGCCCAAAAGCAGGCAAATTGATAAATGAGGCAAGGGAACAAATTGAAAAGGAAATAGATCAAAAAGAAAATGTTCTGAATGAGCTTGAACTTCAAAAAAGATTGGAAAACGAGAGGGTGGATATAACCCTGCCTTCAGCTAAAGTTTCACATGGCGCACTTCATCCTCAGACAATTGTAAGAAACAAAATCATAGATATATTTACTTCAATGGGCTATTCAGTTGAAGACGGTCCTGAAATAGAAACAGAGTATTATAATTTTGAAGCGCTTAATATTCCTGATGATCATCCATCTAAGGATATGCAGGATACATTTTTTATAACGGATTCTATGAGATATAATATAATCTTGCGTTCTCAGACTTCTAATACTCAAATCCGTGTTATGGAAAAAACCAAGCCGCCAATTAAGATGATTAATCCAGGCAGGGTGTATCGCTGTGATGATATTGATGCTACACATTCGCCTATGTTTCATCAGATTGAGGGGCTTGTAGTCGATAAGGGCATTAATATGAGTGACCTCAACGGTACTCTTGGTGCGTTTGTAAAAGAGCTGTTTGGCTCAAAAGCTCGCACCCGTTTACGCCCGTCTTTCTTTCCTTTTACAGAGCCTAGTGTAGAAGCCGATGCTACATGTCCGTTTTGCGATAACAAAGGCTGCAGGGTATGTAAAGGTACAGGATGGATAGAAATCTTGGGAGCCGGAATGGTTAACCCTAAAGTATTAACTAATTGCGGAATTGATTCAGATGTTTTTACTGGTTTTGCTTTTGGAATGGGTGTGGACAGAATTACTAATATTTTTTATGGAATAACTGATTGCAGAATACCTTTTGAAAACGATATCCGTTTTTTAAAACAATTTAGATAAGGAGAATTATATATGAAAGTACCTTTGAGTTGGTTAGAAGATTTTGTAGATATAGAAATATCTCCCCAAGTTTTGGCGGAGAAATTGACTAATATAGGATTTGAAATAGAGGATTTACAATATTTAGGAAAAGATATAGAAAAAGTCATAACAGGCAAAATAACTGAAATCATACAGCATCCCAACGCTGATAAACTTGTTGTTTGCAAGTTAGATATGGGCTATGAAATTTTAACAATAGTTACCGGAGCAAAAAATATCAATATAGGTGATATAGTACCTGTTGCTACAGACGGCTCTATTTTACCCTGCGGAAAAACTATCAAAAGCAGCCCGTTAAGAGGAGTGATGTCGCAAGGCATGCTTTGTTCTGGAGAGGAGTTATGTATTGACAATAGCGTAATCAATGGAGCAGAAATTGACGGTATTTTGATATTGCCCTCTGATACCAAATTAGGAATGGATATAAAGACAATCTTAGGGCTGGATGATTATATTTTTGATATATCTATAACACCTAATAGACCTGACTGTAACAGTATATGGGGGATGGCAAGAGAGGTAGGCGCAGTTTTAGGCAAGAAAATAACGCCTCCGTCATTTGAATACAAGTCTAATACTTCAGAAGATAACGGCATAAATGTCAATATACAAGATTTTGGTCTTTGTTCTAGATATACAGCAAGCCGTATTACAGACGCCAAGATTTTGCCGTCTCCAAAATGGATGCAGGACCGCTTGAGAAAAGTTGGAATAAGAGCAATTAACAATTTTGCGGATATTACCAATTATGTGCTTGTTGAAATAGGACAGCCTATGCATGCATTTAATTATAGATGTATTGAAGGAGCTGTTATAAATGTAAGGCCAGCCAAAAAAGACGAGAAAATAACAGCTTTGGACGGCAAGGTCTATACGCTTAATGATAAAAACCTTATTATCGCCGATAAAAACAAACCCTTGGCGATAGCAGGTATTATGGGCGGCGAATACACGTCTATTTCTTCTGATACTAAGGAAATAGTTTTTGAATCAGCCGTATTTGCACGAGGCGATGTCAGAATTACCTCAAGAGCTTTGGGACTGTCTTCCGCTTCTAGCAGCAGGTTTTCTAAAGGAGTGGATTATCTGTCCTGCGAGTTAGGACAAAAAAGAGCATTGGCTTTGGTTAGTCAATTAAAATGCGGTAAGATAATTGGCGATATAAAAGATATTAAACAGACGACAATAAAAGAAAAAGAAATAAAAGTTTCTGTTAAAAAAATAAATGAACTTCTTGGTCTTGAATTGTCAGCTCAAAAAATGATTGATATCTTGACACCTTTAGAAATAATATGTTCTTTAAAAGGCGATGCATTATCGTGTATTGTTCCGATTTTTAGAGAAGATTTAGAAGGTCATGTTGATATTGCTGAAGAAATTATCAGATATTATGGATATGACAAGATTGGAGCAACTCTTCCCAATACGTCTCAATCTATAAAAATAGGTGTTAATAAATTTTATAAAGCTGTAAACAAAACCAAACAGACTTTAACAGGATTAGGATTGTATGAAAGTCTAACCTATTCTTTTATTAATAAAAAATCTTTGGAAATGTTAAATCTTCAAGAAGATGATTATAGGCGTAACACTATAGAACTAATTAATCCATTGAGTGAAGAATATGCTGTTATGCGGACGACTCTGATACCTAATATGCTGACAGTAGCAGGTCATAATCTCAACCATAAGAACAATGAATTTAAGATTTTTGAAATCTCAAGAATATATTTGCCGAAAAACTTGCCTTTAAACGAATTACCCAAAGAGTCCAATATGTTAGGAGCAGTATTTTGCGGCGAGAAGGAAAATTTCTTTACAGTAAAGGCAGTAATTGAAAAAGTCCTAGAAGACTTTGGAGTGCAGGCAAAACTAGTTGCTTCTAAAGAAACGTTTTTGCATCCTGGAATAAGTGCAGATCTAATGGTTGGTAAAGAAAAGATAGGGAATTTTGGTGCTGTGCATCCCAGTGTCTTGAAAAATTTTGATATAGATAAAACGCTGTATGTTGTAGAGATTGAATATGATAAGCTATGGAATTTGGACAAATTAATAACATTCCAGCCTTTACCGAAATATCAAGCAATTGAGCGGGACTTAGCGTTCTTAATTAAGGAGGAAATTTCGGCGCAAGAGTTAACTGATTATATATCTCGTAGCGGTGGAAGCCATTTAGAATCTGTTGAGCTTTTTGATGTTTATACAGGCTCGCAAATAGAAGAAGGATATAAGAGCATGGCTTTTTCTTTGGTGTTTAGATCGGAAGAAACAACGCTCAAGGATGACGATGTTACAAAAGTCATTGAAAAAATAATTAGAGGTTTGACCTATAAATATAATGCCAATTTACGCTCCTAAAATAGAAATTTTGGCACCAGCAGGTAATGAAGACAGTCTAAAAGCTGCCATTGATTATGGAGCTGATGCTGTGTATCTTGGTGTGGGGCAATATAACGCACGTTCTAATGCGCAAAACTTTACTCTTGACAATTTGAATAAATGGGTAGACTATGCCCACTTGTTTGATGTTAAGGTATATCTTGCACTTAATATTCTGTTAAATGATTTTGAATTGGAACAATCTTTTAAAACCGCAATTAATGCTCATAATATGGGCGTTGACGCAATTATTGTTCAAGATTTGGGGTTATTCTCGGCTTTAAATAGATTTGCTAATGAAATTAAAATTCATTGCAGTACCCAGATGGGAATACACAATCGTTTAGGTGCGAAATGGGCAAAAGAGCATGGTGCTAGTCGCATAATATTATCCAGAGAAAGTTCTCTAGATGATATAAAAGCGATATCATCTAATGTTGATATTGAAATAGAGCATTTTATTTTGGGGGCGATATGTATTTGCTTTTCAGGCAATTGTTATTACTCGTCAAGAGTGAGCGGTCTTAGCGGAAACCGCGGTAAATGTCTCCAATTATGCCGTAAAAACTATTCTTTGGTAAGCAACTATCAAACGATCTCACAAGGACATTTGCTAAGTCCTGCTGACCAGAATCTAACTGAATATCTTAACCAATTGATAAATGTTGGTGTTACATCATTTAAAATTGAAGGCAGGATGAAAAGAGCAGAATATGTGGCTCAAGCTGTTAAAACTGTTAAAAGCGCATTAGAAAATGGGCGGTTAGATAAAAAAGAAAATGAAAATCTAAAGATGATGTTTAACCGTGGCGGCTATTCTCAAGGATATATACGAGAAAAACCAAATTATGGAGATTTGATTTTTCCTTCCCATCCAGCACATATGGGTGTTGAAATAGGAAAAATATCTAATATTAATAAAGACACAGCCACATTAAATACTGATTACAAAATTCTAGACGGCGACGGATTTAAGATATTTAGAAATGAAATTGAAGTCGGCAATGCCTACGGCAATAATGGAGCGATAAAATTTAGAGGCAATTTAAAAAAGGGAGATAGTGTAAATATTACATCTTCGGCAAAATTAATTGAAGAACTTAACAGCTTTAAAAGGAAGCTAAAATTACACTTTAAGGTAATAATCAGCCCAAATTGTCCTATAAAAGTTATTGCCTCAAGTCAAGATGTAAGTATAGAATACAATTCAGAATATTTGGTTCAAACTGCTCAAAACGCTCAAATCAGCTACGACGATATTAAATCAAGCTTTTCAAAACTTAATGACACAGAATTTGTTTTAGATGAAATTGAAATTACGTTAAATGGAAAAGCATTTATTCCGAAATCCATACTTAACAACTCTAGGCGAGAAGCTATAGAAGAGTTAAGGCAGGCTATTATATGTAAAAATACACCTTCTCATAGTATTTCATCTGATATAGTACTATGTCAAAACAATAATGTTTTTGACGCGACTCCTTCAAAAATGATTCAATTCTCTGATATTGACTATTTTGATGATTATTTTGAAAGATATGGTGATGTGTTTACTTATAATCCAGATAATTATATCAGTTTATCAAAAAAACCTAAATTTTCAAAAGCAATTTATCTTAACATGCCATTAATAGCTAATAATCGGGATTTAGATTTGCTTTATTCTCAAATTGACAGTATTAAAACCTATAATGGTATTGTGGCTAACAACTTATATGCTATTGAGTTTGCTAAAGAAATTGGTGTTAACTATATTGCTGGTACGGGATTGAATATTTTTAATCATTATTCCAAGCAGATTTTAAATGCTCAGCATTTTATAGCTTCACTTGAAAATTATGCTAACTTGAAAGATATGTTTATATATTCTTACGGTAAGTTTGCGTTAATGACAATAAAGTTTTGCCCCTATTCAATAAATAATAAGATAGATTGTAAAAATTGTTCTTATCAGCCTGATGTTTTTTATGTAGATGACCATAACAAAAAATTAAAAATAAGAAGAATTAAACTGTCTAGATGTTATTTTCAATTATTAGATGAGCAAGGTCTATATTTGCCTCAACATGAAAGGGGTAAACTTGTTTTTTTTGATTTTACAGATTATAATAAAAAAGATATAATTAATTTTCTTGAAAACGATAACAACCTACTTATTAATAAAAACTACTTTTCTAAAGTCAAATAATTTTGGAGTACAAATGACTTCTCAAAAAGTCTTATCAGTAATTGAATTTGATAAAATATTAAACATTGCAGCGGCTTATGCTGTATCAGATATCGGTAAAGAATTTGTAATTAGCACCTTGCCGACAGATGATTATATGGTAGCGGTTAGTAGTCTAGATAAGACCTATGAGGCGTACCGTATTTTATTTGAAAAATCTGTTGATCCTATTAATTATTTTGATGACATAGAAAATCTAATTGCAAAAGCAAAGATTAAGGCTGTATTAAGCTGTGCTGAATTAAAGAAAATAGGCAGGACAATAAAAAGTGCCCAGACTGTTATCACAAAAATAAAGCCGCTGGGAGAAGAATTTGAACATATACAAAATATAGTTTCTGATTTGTCTTTTATCAAATCATTGTCAGAAGATATTGAAATTTCAATTATTGACGAAAACGAAGTAAGTGACCGAGCCTCTGAAAAGCTTGCCTCTATAAGACGAAAAATTGCATCAAGTAAAGCAAACATAAAAGAAAAGCTTAATAACTTTGTAAGATCTGCAACATATTCAAAATATCTTCAAGAAAATATTATTACTGTACGAAATGACCGTTTTGTTATCCCTGTAAAAAGTGAATACCGTGGAGAAATAAGCGGTTTGTTGCATGACCAATCAGCTAGCGGAGCTACAGTATATATTGAGCCGATGCAAGTCGTTGAGTTAAACAATCAACTAAAATCTTTATTTATTGATGAGCAAATTGAAATAGAGAGAATTTTGACTGCACTTACATTACAGGTTAATACCAATTCAGATGCCTTAATAAAAAATCAAAATGCATTAATATTGCTTGATACTATATTTGCTAAAGCAAGGTATGCAGAAAACATAAAGGCAATAAAACCGATATTAAAAAACGATTATTTTATAAAAATCGTTAGCGGAAGGCATCCCTTAATTGCGCCTGAAAAGGTGGTGCCTATAGATATTGAATTGGGAGAGAAGCATAAAATTTTGATTATTTCAGGACCCAACACAGGCGGAAAAACTGTATCTTTAAAGACTGTTGGATTGTTCTCTATGATGGCGGCAAGCGGATTTATGCTGCCAGCTAAAGAAGTTACTATGCCTATTTTTAATAGTCTTTTTTGCGACATAGGGGATTTTCAAAGTATTGAAAATTCATTGAGTACTTATTCGTCACATATAAAAAATCTTGTCAATATTACTAATGACTTGACATC
>CALAYY010000181.1 GCA_937895465.1 uncultured Clostridia bacterium
CTTTTAGTGATAACAAGTACGCTGCACTTAACAGTGCAGTTTGGTCAGGCGGCTCTTTTATATATGTACCTAAAGGTGTCAAGCTAGAACAGCCCTTGCAGTCATATTTTAGAATGAATTCAGAGCAAATGGGGCAGTTTGAACGGACATTGATTATAGTCGATGAAGGTGCAACAGTGCATTATGTAGAAGGCTGTACAGCACCAAAATACAGTAAGGATTCGCTTCATGCGGCTGTAGTTGAGATATTTGTGGCAGACGGTGCAAGATGCCGTTATTCTACTATTCAAAACTGGTCAGATAATGTTTATAACCTTGTTACCAAAAGAGCGGTCTGCGGCAAAGATGCAATCATGGAATGGATTGACGGCAATATCGGCTCAAAGCTCACAATGAAATATCCCAGCATTATACTAAAAGGCGAGGGGGCTGTAGGCACGACGATTTCGGTAGCTATGGCAGGAAAAGGTCAGATTCAAGATGCAGGCTCCAAGATGATTCATCTTGCTCCTCATACTTCATCTACAATCATAGCAAAATCTCTTTCTAAGCAAGGCGGCAATGCCATTTATAGAGGCGAGATAGTGCATTCGCCCAAAGCACATCATTCTTATACGCATGTAGAATGTGACACGCTTATTTTGGACAGCCTGTCAAAATCCGATACCATACCATTTAACAAAATCAGTAACGGCACCTCAATATTAGAGCATGAAGCAAGGGTTTCTAAGGTTTCACAGGACCAATTATTTTATTTGATGAGCAGAGGGCTTAATCAACAGCAGGCAACCGAAATGATTGTCTTGGGATTTGTTGAGCCGTTTGCCAGAGAATTGCCTATGGAATATGCCATAGAACTCAATCAGCTGTTAAAAATGGATATGTCGGGGTCGGTCGGTTAAAGCTCTATTTCAAAAAGCTTGCGGCTTTTTACTAATGCAAGACTTTTAAAGCCGATATCTTTTAGAAGCTTACATACATGCTCTTTTTTTTCGCCAAGCCTTAAGATGCTATGTGCATCAGAGCCAAAGGTGACAAGTCTTCCGCCCAATTCGTAATATCTTTTTATAACTTCTAGTGAAGGTATTACTTTATCATCCAGTCCGTTTATGCTGGAATTGACTTCCAATATAATATCTTGCTTAATTATCTTAATCAAAATCTTGTCTAATATATTCCCAAATTCGCTGTATTGATATTGTACTTGTTTGTAAGGTGCTTTTCTTATAACATAACCTATATGTCCTATTGAGCTGTAATAGTAAGGAGCATCAAGGCTACTTAGCACAGCTTGAAAATACTTAATATAGCTTTCAAACCTTTCTTTACCTTGATAATATTCTTCAAAATAGCAATCAACGCCGTTAACTTCATGAACGCTGTTGATAACATAATCAAAGGGATAAGTGTTGATAATATCTGTATTTTGTTGATTTTTGTCAGGGACATAACCCATTTCAATGCCTACAGCCAATTCAACATTATTCTGCTTGGCAAACTCAACATACGAGCTTATGGTTTGATAATATTTTTTGAGGTCAAGCTGCTTATCTTTTGGGACATAAGCTGAGCCGTTGTCAAAATGGTCTGTTATGGCAAGATATTTCAGACCAATTTTTGAAGCATGCAAAATCAACTCTTCTGGATTTTGTAAAGAGTCAGATGAAAAGTCGGTATGAGTATGAAAATCGCTTATAATCATAATTTTAATTTGAAAAAACCATACAAAGCGGTTTTTTAGCTTTGTATGGCTTAATTTCCTATATATTTATTTTTGTCTTTAAATTATTTTCCGTCATTTATGTATAGTATTCCCAGAGTGCCTTTCCCGCAATGTGACGTTATAGTAGAGCCCGCAGTGGTTTCAAGTATTTCAGAAAATGAAAACTTTTCTTTTAAGGATTTTTTTACCGCATCAACAACATCTTGCGGAGCATCAGTATGTGTAATAAACACTCTTTTGGTGTCAGGCGTATTATATGTATCTAATATATGATCTACATAACCCAAAACTACTTTTTTCATAGGGCCTCTAAATTTTCTGCCTACATCAAGCTTGCCGTCTTTCATGACAATAGTAGGCTTTATTTTAAGCAAGTTAGCTCCCAAAAGCTGCAATGTTGAACACCGTCCTCCCTTGTGAAGATAATCAAGTGTATCAATAATAAAAGATGTCTGAACATCGGGGATGCGTTTCTTAACTTCTGGAACTATCTCCTGTGCGGTCTTACCCTCTTGCGCCAATTCATAGGCATAAATTGCTAGAAGAGCTGACCCGCTTGAAAGTGCCAAAGTGTCAATTACATGTACACCTTTTAGTTCTTGGGCGGCGGCATTAGCTGATTGATTGGATGCTGATATTTGGCTTGAAATCGAAAAATGAATGACTTCATATCCCTCATTAATAAACTTTTCAAAGAACTCTTTGTATATAACCGCACTTCTTGCGGCGGTTTTGGGCAGTTTTCCTGTCTTGCTTTCAAAATCATAAATATCCTGTCTATTGATATTTACACAGTCTAAAAAGGTGTCAGACCCTAAACTTACCTCCAAGGGCATAAGAGAAATATTATATTTTTCTAATAAGTCGGGAGACAAATCCAGTGTACTGTCACCGGTAATTTTAATTTTCATTTCATTCTCCTTAATCTTTATTATCTAGCAAATATCCATTTCAAAAACGCATTATTCGTGATGTCTAAGATAACTTTGCCTTTTAATTCCTGTTTTGAAACAAATCCAAAAGTTCGAGAATCCGTGCTGTTGTTTCTGTTGTCACCCATTACAAAGAAATGGTCTTTAGGTACGGTGTATTCCTTGTCAAATCCATTTTCAATAACAAATGAGCCAAAACTTGCTTTAGTCATAGAAAACCCATAATTATTCTTAATCCATTCATTGCCCTGTTTAAAGTACATATTTACTTCATCATTAGTTCTGACAAACTTGAAGGTATCGCCCTCAGTGGCAACAACACGTTTTATATAAATATCGGTGTTACCTTCTTTGAGCAGTATAACAACATCGTTTTTTTGAGGTTGTAAAGGAAATCTATTGACCAAGATTATCTCTTTCTCAAAAAAAGTCGGTTCCATCGACGAGCCTATTATGGTGTAACCGTGATATAGGTTGATAGCGGCAAGATAAATTATCATTATCATAATTAGAATGTCGCTAAAACTAATTATTTTGTTTTTTCTTTTTAAAGATAAAGGTTCCACCAAATATTGCCTCAAAAAAATTATATCATCATTTTGTGACATTTATGTCAAAATGCATATATTTTCAATTTTTATAGGATTATGCTTTTTATACTTTTTAATGCCTTATTTAGGTCAAGCATAATTATATGATTGCATCCAAGACATTGCAATTTTACATCGGCACCCGTTCTTGTAATCAAAAACAAATTGCTTCCGCATGGATGAATCTTTTTCATCACGGCCCTTGCGCCTGTACTTAAGTTTTTGGTATTGACGTCAGCCATTATTTTACACCCAAAGTATATTATTAATCAGTATTGTAGATTCGCTTTTAATATATAATAATGCTACATTTTCAAAGCTTTTGAGCATTATTCCGTCTGAGGTTTTGAATTCCTTGGCACAAACAGTTATTTTATTCCATATCTCTGCGCCTTCTGCATTAAGAGTA
The DNA here is from genome assembly GCA_937895465.1 of uncultured Clostridia bacterium. Lineage (GTDB taxonomy): Bacteria > Bacillota > Clostridia > Christensenellales > DUVY01 > DUVY01. The sequence goes on from CALAYY010000181.1 coordinate 3,655, forward strand.
TAAAAATAATCATATTCCCATTTTTCATTGATATAATTTTTTAAAGCTATAATAACCTTTTGATTATTTGAAGAATAATAGCCTATTTGCAGTTGATCGTCCTCATAGCCCTTGAATCTGGGATCGCCTATTTTGAAGGTGGCAAGGTCGCCCATTTGTGCTCTTATTCCGTACATATCTAATGCGCCTTTTTCCATTATAAGCTCTTTTTGGCTATGAAATAATTCTTCACTGTTTACTACGGTAAAGCAGTCCAAGTTAAGAGACGAGTCATATACAAGACGGCTTGCCTTAACATTAGAGGCGGAAACCTTAATTTCAGAAGGTATTACCGCACTTAGGTTGCTGCTTGAAACATAATTATTTTGATAAAAGACATTGGCAAAAGCAAAATAATATTCGCTTGTATCCAAGATTTCGGCAGTGGCAATAAAAGTTGCGTCATCCGTTGTCTCACATTTTAATCTAGTCCAGTTTCTTATACAAGGGTCTGCAATCTCGGTAGCCTGATACAGTCTGATTTCTTTTATGGGTAAAGAATTATCTGCTTTTATTTCAATATACAGCCTGTTATCACTGTTATAAAATCTCAAATCAGGCTGCTTGGGTAAGGACTGCTCATTTTTAAACAAATAATTATTAAGCCAATTAACAGTTGTTTGATAATATTCAAAGAAGATTTCTTTATCCGAATATGGTATAACTGTAAGCAAAGATACAGTGTCTTTGGGAATTCTCGAATAAGTGTCAAAAGCTCTGTCAAATGTGCTGTCACATTCATTGGTGGAAAGTGTAACCAAAATCGGTGTCTTTACTAAAGGCGCATAGCTTTGGGTTGAAAGTGAAGCAAGATAACTGCTTCTTTCCTCACTGATTTCTACATCTGACTCACGGTCTTTTTTATAAAGAAAGTCATATCCAAGCCAGCCTGAATTAAACATAGAAACAATACAGCACGCTCTTTGGTCTGTAGCTCCTATTTTCCATGCCAAGTTTGCTCCAGTCTTTATACCCATAATGGCAATTTTTTGCGGATTGACTTCTTTTGTGTTTTCTAAAAGTGTCAAAGCTCTTCTTGCCATAGCAGTCCAGATATACCAAGGTGATTGCTTGGGCGAGGATTTTACAAGCCCCAAATCATCTTGGGCGACATTAATATTGGCAAATGATAAGCTTTGGGGATATATCGTATAGCGTGCATTTTCATCTTGTACTCCAAAATAGTCCATCATAAAAATGCTTACGCCTTTTAAAGTGGTCTTTAAAAAGTTCAATGTCTGATAAAATCTTTTGGTGCTGCCTAAAAAAAACACGACAGGCGATTTGCCGCCTAGTTCTTCTGTTAAAATTGGATTATAATAAAATCGTGCATAAGCACGAACTTTGCCGCCTTGATACTCGTAAGCGGTAAAATAAAATTCTCTGCATATATACCCGTCAGTTACAGTCTGATTGATGACATTGATGTCGGGATTATCTAAAGCCGTGGAAAAATCTTTCCAAAGCTCAATAGGGGAAATCAATTCTCCCATAAAACTTTTCCTCTCTCAAATGGATTTTATTATAACATATCAATATTAAAAAGACAATTTTAAAAAACAGTATTTCTTTTTGATGATTTTATATAAAACATTCATAATTTAATTCTTCCTAAGCTGTTTTAAAAAATGTCGTATAAAAATAAAACAGTATTGAATTTGCTGTAAACATATAGTATAATAAAAGTATAATTTTTTATGTGAGGTTACATATGAAAAGAAAAGTTTTATTGCTTATATTGATTGCTTTATATATGATGTTTAGTTTGTCTGGATGCAACTTTTTTGGTAAAGACAATTCAGATAACAATTTAGGCAATGGACCGGACGGTCAGCATTCCTCAGACCAATACACTTTTTCAATGGGATTTGAAGATTTGCAAGCGGATTTATCGGATGCAAAGTCGTTAGGGATTTTTAAAAAGAAAAAGTTTTCTACTAGTAGCCAGACACAAGCTTCCAAAGTAAGCTACAAGCGTTTAACAGATACTGAAGAAGAGAACGAAGAAGAAACATATGTTGAAGAAGATGAAATTTTGGAAGGAGAAGAGCTTGTTTTGGGATGTGAGAATGAACAAGGTGAAGTTGAAGAAGTTCCCTTTAAAGATTATGAATTAGGCGACGATGTAGATGTGACACAAGATGCTGAGGTTTATCAGCTGTATGTAAGAAAGGATGTTACATTTATATCTTACATTTCCAATAAAATAAGAAAGGAACTTGAATCGGAAGAACAATCATTTATAGACCCTAAGAATTCAACAGTTATTGAAGAATTTAAGCTTGAAAGATTTACTTTAATAGATGATTATCATGATGTTCATATTTACAACAGAATCAAGGGAGTACCAGAGGATTTTGATACCAAATTCAATCCATCTAAGTTTGTTAAAGTCTATTTAATCAATAACGATACAGGTAAAATTTATGATTTGGCGCATTTAGGAGATTTTAGAGTTGAGAGTGGAATAATTATAACAGAAGGAGAAAATCGAAAATTTTTTGATACAAAATTTGAGGAAGAATCTTTAAAATTAGAAGAGATAACATTAATGGATAAGACAATCACGCCGCAATTTTATAAAGAAATTAACTCAGGAGTGACTTATATAAGATGCAAAGAAAATTATTCAGACAAAGTTAATAAAAGATTGTTTTATAAAACGGATAAAGAGTTTTTTATAGATGAAGAAAACACTGTATTTATATTATCCGAAGATACTAACGGTAAGCCTGTTTTACATAAGATTGTTGATTTAGAGGAAGTTTCTGCTAATTTTTCAGAGATAAAAGGTAAAATGACCGCATTATTTGAGGACTATTATGGAATTAGGGATACCTATTGCTATAATAATTATTTTCATACAGTATGCGTATCAGGAGAGTCATATGTATTTGATTGTCAGGAAAATTATTATATAGTTAACCCTAGATATAATATACCATATATGTATAACGGCAAATATGTTGATAAAAACAATGATGACTTAGTTATAAAAGACTATGAAAATAATATTATAGATGTTATCTTAGAAGATTTTACAGAAGATCATTATTTTTATCAGCTTCAAAATGGATATATTGTTCATATAAGAAATATATTCAAGAAAAGAATAGATGCTGGTTCTTTTGACGCTTATCGTATAACCAATGATGAAGCTGGTGAAATAATAGTAGAAAAACTTGATACCACAATTATCATAGGAACGGATATTGTGTTACAGCCTATTAATTAACATAGCTATTCCTTATTATAAAAACAACCCGTTTTTCTTTTGGATGGGTTGTTTTTATGTTTGCATGGCAAAAATGCTTACTATATGCTCTACAGCAAAATATCAAGCAGATAAAGTATGTTAATTTTTATAAAATCTAAAATTATCTGAAAATTCGGCTTTTTACAAGCTGGCGGTAGATATAAAAAAATGTCTGATCATATAAGATAAAGACAATATTCATAATAATTGCCAGGACATAATAATTGCCTACAATATCTACAAATGCATTCATATTAAATAAAATATAGGTCGCCATAGTAAAAATAGCATATAACGAAATATTAAAAAGCGGTAATAAGATAATGTATCTAATAAAATACTTCAAGACTTTGTTGTTTAAGTTTAGTTTGTTAAGAAAAAAAGTTGCAAAAGCATGGGGTGCAAACAGCACCATGTAAGGTATAACTTCTGCAATGCTTGCTCCGCCCAAAAACAAAAGGCTAAGAAGGGATACAGTAACGCCGCTAAGCAATCCAAATATAATTCCGCATTTTTCAAACAGATAATATAAAAGTAAAGATGCTGCTAAAAAGGGAACAAAGGACAGGGGTAAAAATGTGCCCAGCATCAAAAACCCCAACCCAAGAGCAGATAGTATAGCCGTATAAGCTATTTTTTTTGAGTTTTTTAAAAACATCTCAGCATATTGCAACAACAATCAAGCAGGCACAAGGTAGTACAGCAGTTTCCAAGCCCCATAGAATTGTCAGGCGGAATAGGCGTTCCTTGCATATCTTGTGGAGTTCCCATTGTATAAGGATTGGCGGTTGCGTTTGCCATAACCTGTTCCAGTCTTGATAAAGCTGTTTGATACTGTGTGTTATTGGGGTCGAGATTAAGCGCTAATTTTAATTGTGCACGGCTTTCATCGTACCAGCCCTTTTTATAAAAAATAATAGATTGCAAAAAATGCCAATGAGCAGGACGAGAGGACATTTTGTCAAGCTCTGCTTGTGCTCCTTCTAGATTGCCGTCCTTAATCATACGGTCTATCTCGCCCAAGTCCGATCCGTATTCATATTGGATGTTTTCTTTACTGCGTATACGCACAATCTCAGAATATGCGTTATCAAGATTTGTAAGGTTGACAGCGCCTATGCGTCTTTCTTCGCCTTCCAAAAATCTGTCTTCAGAATATTTTGCTCTAAGCCTTCTATATGACGCATCTATTTCATCCATGCTAGCGTCATCAGCAATCTGCAATACTTCATATGGATTTTGACCCATTAATTCATTCCTTTTTAAAAATAGTATAGTATTAATATATCACATATTGACTGCATTAACATTAATTTTTATATTTTTTCTTTATGTTGTTTTTTATTAGTCGTCATAATAAGCCCAAATTTACGCCTTAATCCATAATAAATAATATTAGACAGCAAATCCCTGCCTTCTCCGATAATCAAACGATTAAAGCTTTCTATTATTTGATTTATTGTAATATTGACAACATACTCTATGTCAGACTTATTGTCTTTAATAAATTGTTCTCTTTTGGAATAATTATTAAACTTTATCAAGAACGGATTATAACGTTTGTGTTTGTAATCATCCTTAAGGTCATCAAGTGCATCCATATAATAAATATATTTTCCAAGATTATAAAAAAGATTTTTCAAGTTTATATCTTGATAATTGCCCTTATGTTTTTTTATTATAGAAATAACACAGCGTAAAAGCATCTTACCAAAACAATCTGAAGTTCTGTCAAGACTTGGGCTGTTTTCTTTTTCTAACATCAAAAGCTGTTTATATTCTTCTTTGATTATCTCGTCTATTTCAGGTAAAGCTGCCTTGGATTTTTTATAATGCTTGCTAATTAAAAAAGAGGCGGTATTGTATTTTATACCGTCTTTATCTATAATTTTATCTTTGATATTATTAGAAGCTAAAATGATATTTAAATAGACAATATCTTTTAAAAGTGAATTAGGCTGGGCTATCTGCTTTTTCTTGAATGGGTTTAAAATACAATTTTGTGAAGAAAATTCGGGAATGTTGCTAAGATATGCGTGTAAGAAAACACTTAGAAAAGTTATGTCATAATTGGTTGTAAACCGTGGGATATTTCCTAAATACTTTGCTGTTGTCTTGCATATACCGCAATAAAACGCTCGAAAAAGTAAAAAGTCTTTGTTTAACAAATTGCTTTTGTCGGGTGTAATATAACCGTACATCTAAATAAAACCTACCTTTTTATATATTTTTCTTATTGTTTTAAAGGCTTTTTGAGTTGCCTTTTGTCTGCCTTCATCTATTACTTGCTCTAAAAAAGCCTTATCTTTTATAATGCGTGAATATTCATTTTGAATAGGTCTTAATCCTTCAATTACGCTTTCGGCAACTCTTATCTTAAAGTCACCATATCCCACATCTTCAAAATCCTTTTCGCTTTCAGAAATTGTTTTTGAACTAAATGCTGAGTATATTGTAAGCAAGTTAGATATGCCGGGTTTTGAAGCATGATATTTTATTTGGGTATCGCTGTCAGTTACTGCACGCTTAAATTTTCTCATTATGTCCTCAGGAGTATCCAGCATCAAAACAGCACCACCATTATCAGACTTGGACATTTTTTTGGTTGGATCTGCCAAATCCATTATTCTTGCACCGCCTTGCTTGGAGGCAATATACGGTTCGGGCACTGTAAGAGTAGGGCTGAATTTGTTGTTAAACCGTATTGCAAGATCTCTAGCTAGCTCTAAGTGCTGCTTTTGGTCGTTGCCCACAGGTACAAGGTCAGCCTGATACAATAATATATCCGCCGCCATAAGTACAGGATAGCTAAACAACCCTACATTGATATTATCAGGGTGTTTGGCACTTTTTTCCTTAAACTGTGTCATACGCCTTGCTTCGCCAAACATTGTATTACAACTCAAAACCCAAGTAAGCTCACAATGAGCAGGCACTTGAGATTGTATAAATAATGTATTTTGTTTGTAATCAAGTCCGCATGCAAGATACAAAGCTATGAGATTATATGTATTTTGTCTCAAAACGGCAGGAACTTGGTCAATAGTAATGCTGTGCAAATCCACAACACAATAATAACAATCATAATCATTTTGCAATGTTACAAAGTTTTTTAATGCTCCAAGATAATTACCTATAGTAAGGTATCCGCTGGGCTGTATTCCGCTAAACAATATTTTTTTATCGTTTTCCATTGATTCAAATTCCTTATTTTATAAAATTCTTAAGCTCGTCCATAATGCAGTCTTTATCAACAACTTTTTCGTGCAAAATAGGTTTTTCAAATGCATTTAATATACCTTCAGGTACATAGCTTCTAGTCTTAGAATTGAGCTTTTGTATAGCTTTTAGGTCATCTGAAGGCACAGAATATCCAAGTGCATTCAAAACATCAGGCGCAAACTTATAAGGGTTGGCGGTGGATATTATAACGGTTTTCAAATTGTCTTCTTCACTAAGCAGATAACTGTTATAAACAGACATTGCCACAGCCGTATGCGGATCCATTAGATAATCTTTTTCCAAAAAGACATTATTAATGGTTTGCATAGCTTCAGAGTCAGTCGCATAGTCCGCATAAAATATATCCTTTATGTTTTTTAATTCGTCTTCTTCTAAAACATACTCGCCACTGTTTTTAAGCTCATCCATTCGGGCTTTTATCAGTTCATCATTTTTATTGGATATTTCATAAATAAGTCTTTCGGTGTTTGAACTTATCAATATATCCATAGACGGCGAAATGGTTTTTTCCAAAACCCTGCGGCAATCATATCGTCCTTGCGTCAAAAAGTCGGTAAGCACATTATTGGTATTGCTTGCGCATATCAGCTTGTTAATGGGCAGTCCCATTTGCTTTGCATAATATCCTGCAAGGATATTTCCAAAGTTTCCGCAAGGCACGGCAAAGTTGATTTTTTCGCCGATTTTTATTTCGCCTACCTCGCACATGTCAAGGTATGTAGAAAAATAATAAATTATTTGAGGCAGCAGTCTGCCCCAATTAATAGAATTGGCGGACGATAATATATATCCCGATTTCTTAAAATCGTTTATTGCCTTCTCATCGCAAAAAATCTTTTTTACCGCAGTCTGTGCATCATCAAAATTGCCGTTAATGCCAAGTGCCAAAACATTGTTTCCTTCCTGAATCATCATTTGAAGTTTTTGATGATTGGAAACATTGTCAGTAGGGTATAACACGGCTATTTTTATACCGTCTATATCCTTAAAGCCTTCTAAAGCCGCTTTTCCTGTATCTCCGCTGGTGGCGGTAAGTATTAGTATATCATCTTTTACTTGCGCTTTTTGCTTGGATAATTTTAATAAGTTAGGCAGCAATGTAAGCGCAACATCTTTAAATGCAAATGTCGGTCCATGCCATAATTCAAGTATATAAACAGATTCATCAAGCTTAACAATGGGTGCCACTATTTTATCGTCAAACCTTGAAATTGAGCTTGCCATACAATTTTTTAATTCATCTTCTGAAAATTCGGGTAAAAAGGTTTTCAAAAGAAAAACCGCTTTGCCCTGATAATCATAGCTCATCATACGTTTTAAGTCCAATTCGCAAAACTTGGGCAATTCTTGCGGTATATACAAACCGCCGTCAGGACTTATGCCGTCTAAGATAGCCTGATAAGACAAAACGGAAATCTTGTTATTTCTGGTGCTTGTATAACGCATGGTTTACCTTCTTTTTATAAATTATTATTTGACTATCATTATACATAAAAAGAAGGATTTGTGAAACTATCAGATATATTTTTTCAAAAATTCGGGCAATACATCACGGCTAATTGTCAGAGTGAAATCTACTTGATGTTGTTTTGAGACAAGTTCAAGCTCTTTGAAGATATCTTCCATGTCTTCTATTTCCATGCCTGACATGTAAGAAAAACCGTCGATATACATAGCAGTTATGTCGCTGTTAGATGCAAGTATTCCTTTTAAAAAGCCGATTGCCTGATCTTTGTTTTTTAAACCGTATTCGTTGGAGTCAACAAATCTTATACTTGAATTGATTTGAATGGAGTGCTTGGGACGTGTGGTGATATAAACGGCGTAGCCGTTATTTGTTTTGCAGGCTTCATTGACTGCCTCAATAATTCTTTTGGTTTTGCCTGAGCCTTTACCACCATAAATTAATGATATCATTTTGAAGGTCCTCCTTATCCAAATATTATTTTTTAATGTTCGTTTTTTTCATTATACTATATTAGCAAGAGGTTTTTCAATAGGGGTTTTGCTTTTTTTGGGTGTTTGTTGAAAACTTGTTGCAAAATACATATAAAAAAAAGATATTCAAAAGAACTTATTTTTTACCTTATCATTATTTTATGTAGAATATTGACAAAAGAGTATAATAAAATACCGATTTCAAAAACTGATCCAGCGCTAATTTACATAAAATCAAAGCCAAGCGTAACACTATAACAAGAACAAATTAAAAAAAGAAGGTGCAAAAGATGGGAAAGATAATATGTTCTAATTGCGGCAGCCTTATGAGTACTGATTACCTTATGAGCTGCCATTCTTGCGGGGCAGTGCTATGTGAAAGCTGTGCCGCTGAAAACGGACTTACATGCAACGGCTGTTATTCAGGTCTAAGGTATTACAGCTAAATTTAGTCAGTTTTAAAAATTCGCCAAATGAGGTAAACATATCATTATCTAAACGGTAAATATATACAGTTGGTATTAAAAAACTTTGCCAACACATTGACTTAAAAAAGCAAAGCGTCTATAATGATAAAGGTTTACTATGGAAAATTTTGGGACGCTTAAAAAAGCGTCGGCTGGAGGTTATATATATGAAAAAAATGACAATTGACGGCAACACCGCTGCGGCTCATGTGGCGTATGCACTGTCAGAAGTTGCTGCAATTTATCCGATCACTCCGTCCTCCCCTATGGCAGAATATGCCGATGAATGGGCTTCGCAAGGACGAAAAAATATTTTCGGAAGTACTTTAAGACTTGCCGAAATGCAGTCAGAAGGCGGAGCAGCCGGTGCTTTACACGGAAGTTTGGCTTGCGGTGCGTTATCAACGACATTTACCGCTTCTCAAGGCTTGCTGCTTATGATTCCTAACATGTATAAAATTTCAGGTGAGCTTCTCCCTTGCGTTATTCATGTTTCTGCACGTGCTTTGGCGGCTCATGCACTTTCAATATTTGGCGATCATGCCGACGTAATGGCTGCAAGGCAAACAGGTTTTGCAATGATTGCATCCAATTCCGTTCAGGAAGTTATGGACTTGTCACTTGTTTCTCACTTGGCGACATTAAAATCCAGAGTGCCTTTTGTGCATTTCTTTGATGGATTTAGAACATCGCACGAAATCAGCAAGATTGACGGTATAGAATATGACGAAATCAAGTCATTAGTTGACATGGAAGACGTCAAGAAGTTTAAGGCTCTTGCTTTAAACCCTGAACATCCTATTCAACGCGGTACTGCTCAAAACCCCGACATATATTTCCAAAACCGTGAGGCTGCTAACAAGTATTACGACGCAGTTCCTGAAATTGTTCAAAAAGAAATGGATAAGGTGGCAAAGCTCACAGGCAGGTCTTATCATCTGTTTGATTATGTAGGAGCTTCTGACGCCCAAAATGTAATAGTTATAATGGGAAGCGGTGCTGAAGCTGTAGAAGAAACAGTAGAATATCTAAATGCACGCGGCAAAAAAGTAGGAGTTTTGAAGGTAAGATATTCTACTGTTTCTTCTACAGCTTCAGCAC
>CALAYY010000182.1 GCA_937895465.1 uncultured Clostridia bacterium
AAACTGTCAAATTTTAATTAATAAAATTATTGCTAAATATGAAAGGAGGTTTTTTTATGAGCAAAAAAAATATGAAAGTCTTTTTAAGTGTCTTATTACTTATGTTTTTTTCAACTAGTCTTTTGGCGACATGTTTTATATTTTCATCCTGTACGCCCAAGGATTCAACACCCAATCCTGACTTTGTGATTGCTGAAGAAGAAGCTCGGCGATCCTTTAATGGTCTTATGGCATGCGCCAATAAGGATCCTGATTCTCCAGGGTTTGGTTTGGTATCCGATCAATATCCAGCAACAGGTTCAACAAGCAACCGTGCATCTATTCAAAGCACTGCGTATTTGCTCGGTGCTATGCCGGGTGCGATTAAGTCGGGATGGATAACGAAAGCGGATGCACAAAAGTGGGTATTAGGAACCATCAAAACGCTTCGAAATACCGAATCTTTTCGTGGTTTTTATTATCATTATCTTGATATTAATACAGCTCAGCGTTATCTTTCTGGCGATGATGACGGCAGTGAGGTTTCAACATCCGATACCACATTTATGATGTCAAACCTTATAGTATGTGGACAATATTTTGGCGGAGAAATCAAACTAATAGTTGACGAGATGTATTATGAATTGGATTATACATTTCTTGTGTTCAATGATGGAAATAGGGACCTTTTGCGTATGGCTTTTCATCCGGAATATTCCTTTGACCCTGTTACAAGAGAATATAATTACACTTTTTATAGCAAATCAAGGCAAAGAACTATTAATGCAGGCGAAAAAGCACCAGCAGGTGTATCTAATAAGCGAGAATTTACAAACGCTTGGGATACATATGCCCAACAACTAATTTTCTATATACTAGGTGCTGGACATCCTGATCCGTTAAAACGGCTGGATAAGAGTCTCTTTTATTCGTTTGATCGCCCTAAAGGCAATTATGGCGATGGTGAGGAAATCATATATGCGACTAACGGTGCAGCATGGAAATATCAGTTTTCTCATCAGTTTGTTGATTTTAGAAACACTGTGGATGAAGAGGGCGTTAATTGGTTTGAAAACAGCAGGCGCGCTACTATAGCTGCAAGGCAATTTGCAATTGATCAATCTGTTAATTACAAGACTTTTAATGAAAACTCATGGGGATTTTCTGCAGGTACTTCATCGTCATCTGGCTATGGTTCCTTTTATGGATCTCCGCCAGTAAAATCTACTAATTTAGATAAAATATGCGATGGTACGGTTATGCCATATGGTGCAATTAGCTCGATTGTTTTTACGCATGAACTTTCAATTGCAGCGTTAAAATATTTTTATACTATACCTGAATTACAGGTTGGGGAATACGGCTTATGCGATTCATTTAATTACTGGGAAATTGGTTCTGATAGAAAACCTTTCTATTCAAATAATTTTCATACCATTAATAAGGGAATGCAAACAATTATGTTGCAAAACTATTATCAAGATGGTTTGGTTTGGAATCTTTTTAACAGCTATGAGCCGGTTAAAGATGGCAAAGCTGCAATTGGTTTAAGGAAAATTTAATTTAGGATAAAATGCAATGTATCTGCAAAAAAATTGCAATTGTTTTAAACTAGGTTTTGTTTTATAATTATGTGTAATTTTAAAATAGAATTCTTATAAAATTTTAAGGAGGTTCTTTGATGAATACTAAAAGATTTAAATTTTTAACTGTTTTATTGCTTATGCTTTTCTCGGTTATTCTTTTTGCGGCATGCTCAAAAAAGGATGTAGCTATTAAAAGCATATCAATAACGAATTGGCCTTCAGGAGAGGTAGATACTGCAACTTTACCATTCCAGTTGGGCTATAACGTAAACCCTGCTGACGCTACAAATGTTAGCGTTACTTGGTCGTCAAGTGATAGCGAGGTAGCTTCTATTACTCAAGACGGTACTGTTACTCCGCTTAAGGCCGGATTGACCAGTATTGTCGTCAGAGCCCAACAAGGAGATGTTGTCAGGCAAGCGACTCAATCTCTTAGGGTATTAGAGGAAAGACAACCTATTGAATCAATATCTATTCCTGCGCTAGAAGGCAATAAGATTTCAATTGGATATGGAACATATAGATTTGAACCAATAACAACACCTTCTCGTGTATTTGATTATACTGCTGAATGGACTTCAAGTAACATCGATGTTGCAACGATAGAAACCGTTATTGAAAATGGTCAGAGCGTAGGTGTGTTGACCATAAAGGACCTAGGAACAACGACAATTAAGGTTAAAGTTCTCACCAGTCAAGGTGAGGCAGTAGCAAATGATATTTCAGATGAGATTACTATCGAAATTAATAATCCCAAGCTGAACTTGCTTGCTTTTGATCATATGTATACCAGCAGTTCTAAGTATGACGGCTCATTTTCTTCACCGATTACAGGTACAGTTGGAACAACCTCAATGCGTGCTCCCATACTTCCTGCAGTAAATAATGAATTTGAACCAATTGATTATAGCGGTTATAAATATCTTTATTACCGTATAGGTTCAAGCGGTGCCGTAGGTGATATTGGTTATCGATTAAACGGCGTTAATACCTTTAATGATTTATTTGTGGCTGACGGAACTATTCATGAAGGAATAGTACGTTTATATGAGGATGTTGAAGGTGGAGGAAATTGGAATGTAGGATTTTATTGCCGCCGCAGCGGTTTGGCAGGACAAGTTTATTTTTACGATGCATATTTAATTGGTGCTCCTCAGGGATTAATAATTACTAATGCTACCAACAAGGATCTTTTGGATGATTAT
>CALAYY010000183.1 GCA_937895465.1 uncultured Clostridia bacterium
CGTGGTATTGTTTGAAGATGAATTAAAAGAAATAGCACGTGATCGCTGTCCCAACGCACCGATCTTGTGATGTGCAACGCCACTTTGTCGTAAAATGCCAAAAGGCTTGGGATTTTATCGGACACGGTCTCCGTGGGATGATAATGACCGTTATCAAGCAGACAGCAAATTCCACGTGTAGCTGCATAGTTCTGATAAAACTCATTGCTGCCCACGGTATAACTTTCTACACCTATTCCGAAAACTTTGGATTCTACCGCAGGTAAAACCCATTCCTTGTCATAATCAACAAGCATTTCGTCCAAAGATTTTTTTAGCCTCAAACGTGGTGTAAGCCTGTCTGCAGGTATATCCTTAAACCCATCAGGTATCCATATATTCATAAGGCTTGGCTTAATAAACGCTTTACCAAGCTGTGCCGTTATTTCCAAACTGCGTTTTCCGTGCTCAACCCAAAACCTTCGCACCCTTTCGTCTGGAGATGAGAGCGAGAGTCCGTTCTTCGTATTAGGATGAGAAAAGAATGTGGGGTTAAAATCGATGCCGTCAAGTTTTAGCCTTTTGGCAAAATCTATCCATGGTTCAAAATGCTTTATAGTGTATTCGTCACGATCAACTTTACCTTTGTCATCGCCTAAAACAGCATAGCTTGCATGAATGTTAAGCCGTTTTTTTCCAGGCATGAGGCTTAAGACTTTTTCAAGGTCTTCAAAAAGCTCCTCCGGTGTTCTTGCACGGTATGGATAGTTTCCTGTAACGGAAATACCGCCGCTTAAAGAATTAGCACCGTCAAAGCCCACAACATCATCGCCTTGCCAGCAATGCACAGAAATGGGTATATCCTTTAAGGTTTCCATTGCCTTCTCTACATTTATGCCAAAATTGCTATAAATGAGTTTGGCACTTTCATATCTTTCCTTCATACCTAGACCATTACCTCCTGTATATCAAATGAACGCCTGATTATTTTTCTTCCCTCTTTAATGTTCTTTATGTTACCGCATCCTATCATCTGCATAATTATGTTGCCTGTAGCAGTGCTTTCAATAGGTCCGATAAAAACTCTTTTACCAGTACATTGCTTTGTCAACTTGTTCAAAAATGAATTTTTACATCCGCCGCCCATTATATGTAATGTATCGTAAGTCTCGCCTGTTAGCATTTCGAGTTGACGGATGCTCTGAGCATAGTTTTCTGCCAAGCTTGCAAAGATGCAATGTGCTGTCTCTCCAACGGTAAGCTTTTCTTTGACTGCTTTATGAATTGACTCCGTCATGCTTATGGGCGAGAGAAAAACTCCGTCATTGACGTTTACCCTAAGAGAAGTCGGATTGGACTGTGCAAGAGCTATAAGCTCCGTAAAACTATATTTATCTCCAAATTCCTTCTTCACCTGCTGAATCATCCATAATCCCATTATATTCTTTTGAAATCTAAATTTTAGATCAAAGCTGCCTTCATTTGAATAATTATATGTTTGACTTTCTATATAGGTATTGGCAGCTGTCCGTTCTATTCCCAAAAGCGACCAAGTTCCGCTTGATATATAAGGCGAGACATCTATAATCGGTGTCGCAAGCACCGAGCTTGCGGTGTCGTGTGTAGCGGGCAAAATCACCTTGGCATCAAAGCCGACTGCTTCTGCAATCGCCTTAGAAAAGCAGCCTACTTCTGTTCCTGGATTGCTTATAGTGCCAAAAAGTTTCTTGGAAAAACCCAAAGAGTTTATAATGTCCTCATCCCAAGTATGCGTACGGCAGTTTATCAATCCTGTTGAAGTTGCGTTTGTATATTCCTGCCGCTTAACTTTGGTAAGCAAAAAACCAAAATAATCAGGTAACATTAACATGCTTTGAGCAAAGTTCAATCTATCACTTTTTTTATCCGAAAAAAGCTGATAAACTGTATTGAAAAGTTGAAATTGAATCCCAGTCTTTTTATACAGCTCATCAAATCCGATTCGTTTATGCACTTCGGACACTGCTCTGTCACATCTAGAATCTCTATAACAAAACGCATCGCCTATTCTTCGGTCGTCGCTGTCCAAAAGGACATAATCAACAGCCCATGTATCTATACCGATGTATGAAGGAGTTTTGCCTATTTCTTTAGCCCGTTTCAATCCATTTAGAATTTCTTCAAACAACCCGTCTATATCCCATATAAGATTACCGTCCTTTGTTATAGGAGAATTAGGAAACCGGTAAATTTCTTCAAGAACGAGCTTATCTGTTTGGTCAAGATAGCCCAAAATATGTCTTCCTGAAGATGCACCTATATCAATTGCAAGATAATATACCATCTATATCTCCTAGAGAAAAAGTCCTAAACTTCTTCCAAAAATGTATATGTGCCGCTAGTAACTGTTTCGTTTCTTCCGCTTGGCAAAGTCAGTTCGCATACCGTATTCATCGGAACCGCTATTGTTATTACAAATTTATTATCCTCAATCTTCCAATCGGAAGATACTGTTCCGTAAGGTGTTTGAACACTTGCTTTAGCCCACGAAATGTCGCCTCCCATAATGGGCTTAATTCTAAAACGCTTATAGGCAGGCTCTATAGTTTCTATACCGCCGATACGCCTGTATAAAAAATCTCCAACTGCTCCACTGGCGTAATGGTTATAGGATATCATTCCGCCTGTACCGTCATCGCCTATTTCGCAGATGCCGTCTTCGTTAAGTCCGTCCCAGCGTTCCCATACTGTGGTCGCACCAACCTTCACTTGATACAGCCAAGAGGGGCATTTTGTATTCAAAAGCATTTTGAAAGCGGCATCTTTATGCCCATTGTCAGCAAGTGCGAACAAGATGTACGGTGTACCAGGAAAGCCTGTTCCGATACAATAGTCGTTTTTACGTACAAGTGCTTCTAGGTTATCGGCGGCTTTTTTCTTGACCTCACCCTTAAAAATACCGAATTGAAGCGGCAATACATAGGCAGTTTGAAACTCTTGTTTCATTCGTCCATTTCCGTCGCTTAAAATAGATTGGTATGCATCTGAGACTTTTTTACTCAAGTTTGAAAAATACTCTGCATTCTCTTTTTCGTTTAGAATGTCCGCAATTTTTGCAAGAAGACCGCTTGTGTTCTTTAGGCTTGATGTTGCAGTCCATTTTGAACGAGCCTGCCATTGTGACATCTTAGGAACATCAGGTGCAACCCAGTCGCCAAAATGTAATACCCTAAAAGTATTCCATATATA
The DNA here is from genome assembly GCA_937895465.1 of uncultured Clostridia bacterium. Classification (GTDB taxonomy): domain Bacteria; phylum Bacillota; class Clostridia; order Christensenellales; family DUVY01; genus DUVY01. The sequence continues at coordinate 3,208 of CALAYY010000183.1, forward strand.
TCTTTTTTTACCAAAGCTCATCAATCCTGCCCAAAACTTGCATGCTCTTACATATCGTTTCATAGTAGGATACATTTTTTTCAAAATTTCTTTATCGCCTCTTGCGAGATATTCCGCCCAAGGCACAAGGATACATGCATCGCCCCAAAAATCAACTGCCATGACTGGCATTGTAGCTGGAAAGCCGTAGCCTTGAACAGGGATAGTATTTGGAATACCGCCTGACTTAAGTTGTTCGCTCCTTACATCCTTGAGCCACTTATCCAAAAATCTGCTCATATCAAAATTATAACAGGCTGTAGGTGAAAACAAGGCTATGTCCCCTGTCCAGCCCATGCGCTCATCTCTTTGCGGGCAATCAGTGGGAATATCCATAAAGTTTGATTTGGCACTCCAAAGGATATTTTCATTAAGTTTGTTCAACATTTGATTTGAGCACGAAAAATCGCCCGTTCTTTCAATATCTGAATAAAGAGCTAGGGCATCGATATCGATATTTTCTTCTTTGATACCTCTCACAGAAATATAACGAAAACCCATATATGTCAAACGTGGCGAATATTCTTCATCTTTACCCGAGCATATATACAAAACTGTCGCTTTTGCAGAACGCAGTAATTCGGTATTCAGCGAGCCGTCTTTTTTCAAAACCTCAGCGTGCTTTATTGTGATGATTTGACCCGCCCTGCCTTTTGCCTTAAAACGTACAACGCCAGCAAAATTTTGACCAAAATCGTAGATAAGCTCCTCTTCGTTAAGCTGCTTACAGGAAATAGGTTTCATTACCTCGCGCGCCTTTACAAGCGCACCGTATGTAGCAGTTATTTCTGGGGATATTTTTATTTTTTCTAAAGAGGCGGCGTGCCAATCAGCTTTTTTCAAATCCAGCCCTGCATCATATGTTTCTCCATCGTAAAAATCTGCATATTTATACTTTCCATTCATCGTCACTAACCAC
>CALAYY010000184.1 GCA_937895465.1 uncultured Clostridia bacterium
ATATCGCAGTAGAAAGCGGCAGTCAGGAATACCTAGAAAGTATAATCAATCAGATTTTATTTGGCAATATATAAAGATTAAAAAGGAATATAAAAAAAGCAAAAAGGACAGCTTATTATTTTTGGGGGGATAGCTGTCCTTTATGCTTATTATAAGGGGGAAAATGATGAGCAATTTAATTATTGACCTATAGCGTCAATTTATACTTATAATCTATCAAAATTATTTGACATAATTATATCATTTAATTTTCAATTTGGTCACAAACACTTCTGAAGATGTTTTTTTTCGCAGACGAAATGAGAGTAGCGAGAGATGCTTGCATCTGCATTGCCGAATGAAAAAGGGAGCAAATGGGTATAATACCCCGTAGCTCTGTTGCGGCACCCTATGCCGTAGACATAGGTGCAGGGCTTGCCCTGCGGTATGATACCATTTATTTCATTTTGTTATCTGATGCTTTCAAAAAGCCTCTTTTAATCAACGGTCTTAGCGCATAATATAAAGGAACGCCTATTCCTATAATTGCGCCAGTTTGACCTATCAAAACGGTAAGTACAGTAAACCAATAACCTATTTTTTCGCCTACCATCAACAAAATCAAAGGAATAACAAAAGCATTAATAACAATGGGCGGTATAACTCCAAGCCATACTTTTTTGAAAATTCTTGTTAAGATTGCCGCAAGCAGTGTAGCAAGTGAGCCCAAAATCATATCAATAGGTCCATACATATAGGCATTAGCTACAAAGCATCCGATTGCAAGCCCAGGAACAGCCTCAATAAAGAACAAAGGCAATATTGTCAACGCCTCAGAAACTCTAAACTGCAAAGGTCCGTATGACAAAGGCTGCAACAAAATTGTAAGTGAAGCATATAAAGCGGCTATTATTGCACCTCTTACTATCATGAGAGTAATATTGATGTTTTTGAGTTTTTTCATAGGATAAGTTTACTAAACAAAACTAAAATTGACAACAATATTATTTATGTGCATTAGAAATGTTTTTAAAAAGATAAAAAGAGATAAAAAAAGATAAAATTATAAAATAAAAGAATTTTTTTATTGCAGCTATAAAAGATTTTTTTTGATATAATAAAAAAAGATAAGGAAGGTAAAATATGGATAAAGTTATCGACGAAAAATATGTTTCAGAAACCTTAAGAGTTATGGAACATTCAGGCGTATTTTTGGTTTCTGGCAATAATCCGCCCAATCTACTGACTTTAGGGTGGGGGGCTTTTGGAAAGATTTGGGATAAGCCTGTTATTGTTACTCCCGTAAGATATACAAGATACACCTATGATCTGATTGATAAATATCATGAGTTTACTATATCTGTTCCAAGAAAAGATCTTTCTAGCGCGCTTATTAGATGCGATCAGATCTCCGGCAGAGATGTGGATAAGTTTAAAGAACTTAACCTTCACCCTACACGTGCGCAAATGATTGATACTTATATAGTTGCCGACTGCGGCTTACACTTAGAATGCAGGGTGTTATATAAGGCGGGTATGGAAGGATTTAATATTATTGATGAAAAAATAAAAAATCAATTTTATACAACCAAAAATTATCACACCATGTTTTTTAGTGAAATATTAGCGGTCTATACCACTGTTTAAAAAAAACTTTTTTATAACAGGTCATTTTTATTATATTTGAATATAATAATGATATATTATATTTATAGGACTTATTATGTTTTCTATTTGGGCAAAAACACAAATTAAAGAAAAAATCAAACTAAACGAGCTGATAGAATTTGAAGACAAGTTCATAAAAGCCAATTTTTTTGATTATGTTTCCAAAATTTGTAATGAGCTTGATATTCCTACACCAGTTATTTTAAAAAAGCATATCAATCATTTTTCATCATTTAATATTGCAACCTTTTCTAAAGAGGATTTTATAGAATATATAGATTTTGACAAATTGATTTTGGAATTTTGTAAGGATGAAAAAGTCAAGCCATCTATCATTCAATAGAATTTAGGCGATAAATAATAATTTTTATATTAATCAACCATTTTGCATATTCATAACAATATAGAATATCTATACGTTTACTTTTTTTATTTAGTGTGTTAAAATATTTCAAAATAACAGCAAAGGTAGTTTAATTTAATATGAAGAAAAGTTTAGCATACAAAATCATAGAAGCTCACCTTGTCGAAGGCAAAATGCAGGCAGGCGAGGAGATTTCTATCAAAATAGACCAAACATTGACACAGGATTCTACAGGTACTATGGCTTATTTGCAATTTGAAGCCATGGGCATAGACAAGGTTAAAACCAAAAGGTCAGTAGCATACATAGACCATAACACATTGCAGACAGGCTTTGAAAATGCGGACGACCATGCATATATTATAAGTACGGCGTTAAGCCACGGCGTATATGTAAGTAAGCCCGGCAACGGAATTTGTCATCAAATTCATCTTGAAAGATTTGGAATTCCGGGAATGACACTGTTAGGCTCAGACTCTCATACTCCAACTAACGGCGGAATAGGTATGCTTGCTATCGGAGCAGGCGGACTTGATGTGGCGGTTGCCATGGGAGGCGGGGCATATCATCTTATAATGCCTAAGATTGTCAATGTAGAACTCAAAGGAAAACTGACAGGCAGCACAGCCGCCAAGGATATAATCTTAGAAGTATTGCGTATTATGAGTGTAAAGGGCGGTGTAGGCAAGGTTATAGAATATAGCGGAGAAGGTGCGGCATCTTTGAGCGTGCCTGAAAGAGCAACCATAACTAATATGGGAGCAGAGCTTGGTGCAACTACTTCTATATTCCCAAGCGATGAAATAACCAAGCGGTTTTTGACTTCTCAAGGAAGAGCTAAGGATTTTACCGAGTTAAAAGCAGATGACGGCGCATATTACGATGAAAAGATTGTAATAGACCTAAATAACTTAGAGCCGCTGGCGGCTTGTCCTCATTCTCCTGACAATGTAAAAAAGGTGAGTGAGCTAAGCGACCTTAAGGTTGACCAAGTATGTATAGGAAGCTGTACCAATTCTTCATATCTAGATATGATGAGAGTGGCGGCAATTTTAAAGGGCAAAACTGTTAACCCTTCTGTCAGTCTGGCCATAAGCCCAGGAAGCAAGCAGGTACTTAGTATGCTTGCCAAAAACGGAGCTTTATATGACCTGATAGCTTCAGGCGCAAGAATTTTGGAATGTGCTTGCGGTCCTTGTATAGGCATGGGACAGTCGCCCAAAACAGATGCTGTATCTGTTCGTACTTTTAACCGCAACTTCTTTGGCAGAAGCGGAACAAAAAGTGCGCAGGTTTATCTGGTAAGTGCGGAAACTGCTGCAGTAACTGCTCTAACAGGCAAGCTTACCTCACCCAAAGATTATTTAGGAAAAACCATAGAAATTGACATGCCTGAGGTTTTTGAGATTAATGACAATCTTATACTAAAGCCTGAGGATTATAAAGATATACAGATAGTAAGAGGTCCCAATATTAAGCCTTTCCCTATCAATACCAAGCTGCCTGAGAAGGTATCAGGTAAAGTGCTGTTGAAGATGGCAGACAATATTACCACAGACCATATTATGCCGTCTGACTCCAAGCTTTTGCCGTTTAGATCCAATATACCTCATCTTTCGGATTATTGTTTATCGCCTGTTGACAGCGAATTCCCCAAACGGGCAAAAGAACAAGGCGGCGGATTTTTGGTAGCGGGAACTAATTACGGTCAAGGCTCTTCAAGAGAACATGCCGCACTAGTGCCGCTTTATCTTAAGATAAAAGGAGTGCTTGCATTGTCTTTTGCAAGAATTCATAGGGATAACCTTATCAATAACGGCATTTTGCCGCTAGAGTTTATGGATGAAAAAGATTATCAGGATTTGGAGCAAAATGACGAGCTTATAATAGAAAATGCAGTTGAACAAGTAAAAAACGGTATTGTTGAAGTAAAAAATGTTACTAAAAACAAAATTATCAAGACATCGTTAAATATCAGCAAACGCTCTGTTAATATGCTGATTGAAGGCGGACTTTTAAACAGCGTAAAAAACGCCTAAAAAAGCAAAAATATTACCAAATCACAAAATATAAGCATTAAGGAGCAGGATATGACCAAGTTAGAAAATGACATTTTGAACATTATCAAAAGCGATTCAAGGCATACATCTCAAGAAATAGCCGTAATGCTGGGAGTGGATGAAAAAAAAGTTAAAGAAACCATCAAGGCTTTGGAAGTCGGCGGAGTTTTGGTAAAGTACACCGCAATAATAAATGACGAAAAGCTAGATAAAGATTTGGTAGAAGCGTTTATTGAGGTCAAGGTAAGCCCTCAGCATAATAGAGGCTTTGATGCTATCGCTGAAGATATTTATCAGTTTGAGGAAGTAAAAAGCTTATATCTTATGAGTGGTGCTTATGACCTTGCTGTCATTGTTGAAGGCAAGACACTAAAAGAAGTAGCTATGTTTGTTTCTGAAAAATTGTCAAGCCTAGATAAAGTAATAAGTACAGCTACACATTTTATCCTAAAAAAATACAAGGATGCAGGCGTGCTGTTAAACGGACGCAATAATAAGAGGCTGCCTATTTATGTTTGATATTGAAAGCCGCTTAAGCAAGCGTGTTTCATCTTTGCGCCCTAGCGGCATAAGAAAATTTTTTGATCTTGTCAATGAGTATCCTGACGCAATTTCATTGGGTGTGGGGGAGCCTGATTTTATTACGCCGTGGAATGTACGTGATGCTGCAATAAAAAGTATCCAAAAAGGCTATACACAATATACTTCCAATTGGGGGCTTTTGGAGCTAAGACAAGAAATAAGTACATATCTAAAAAATATGTGTAAGTTAAGCTATAACCACAAAGACGAAATTTTGGTAACAGTGGGAGCAAGTGAAGCAATAGATTTGGCTCTTAGAGCAATTATTACTCCGGGCGATGAAGTCTTGATTCCAGAGCCGTCTTATGTTTCTTATCATCCTTGCGTGGTCTTAAGTGACGGTGTTCCTGTCCCTGTAAAAACAGAATTAAAGGATAATTTTAAATTATTGCCGGAAAACATTTTGGCGGCTATAACACCCAAAACAAAGGCAATAATAATTCCGTATCCCAATAACCCCACAGGCGGGATAATGGATAAAGATGATCTTGAAAAAATAGCAGATATAATTATAGAAAAGGATCTGATTGTAATTTCGGACGAAATATACAGCTATACTTACATACGGCACTAAGCATGTAAGTATAGCAAGCATTGCTAAGATGCGTGAGCGGACATTTGTCATCAATGGGTTTTCTAAGGCGTTTGCCATGACTGGTTGGAGACTGGGCTTTTTGGCAGCACCAAAAGAAGCTGTTAAGCATATCGTCAAAATTCATCAATATACTATTATGTGTGCTCCTACTTTTTCTCAATACGCCGCAATTGCCGCATTAAAAAACGGAGCTAAAGACGGCTGGTCAGATATTATGAGTATGCGAGACGATTATGACCAAAGAAGACGCTTTGCTGTTCATAGATTTAATCAAATGGGCCTAGAGTGCTTTGAGCCTAGAGGTGCTTTTTATACCTTTCCCAATGTAAGCATAACGGGAATGGATGGAGATGAATTTGCCGAAAAGCTATTGGACAAAAAGAAAGTTGCCGTTGTTCCTGGTTCAGTTTTTGGTGATTTTGGAAAGTATCATGTAAGGGCATGCTATGCTACGGCATTAAAGAGTTTGACAGAAGCATTAAACAGAATAGAAGATTTTATTCAGGAGTTTAAAAAAATATAACATTTTGAATACATTTCGGCATATATTTTATTTAACGGATGCAATAAAAAAGTGTGTTGCTTTTTTATTTTGATAAATAGGTTCTGAGATGTATATTTTTGTATTAATTTAATCAACTTAAACAAAAAGCAAAAATCAAATGGTCATATAAGATAGATTGACTTTACAAAAAGCATAATATATAATAATTCAATTAATTAATTCAATTTATTGGATTGTGAAGGAGCTAAACTATGCCGCAAGAAATTACAGCAGAGGGCAAAAAAAAGCTGGAAGACAGACTTCAGTATCTGAAGAATGTCGCTCGCATAGAAGTCGCCGAACGCATTAAAGAAGCTAGAGAATTTGGCGATATCAGCGAAAATTCAGAATATGATGCTGCCAAAGAAGAACAAGCTATGGTTGAAGGGGAAATCTTAGAGCTTGAGGCAAAACTTCGTTCTGCTATTGTCATTGAAGAAGGAAAGCATGATATTGCATCTGTCAATACAGGCTGCACCGTAAAATTGCTCGACATGGATATGGACGAAACCTTTACTTACAAAATAGTAGGACCTACCGAATCAGACCCCGCTGAGCAGAAGTTAAGCAACCAATCGCCTGTAGGAAAGGCATTGATGGGACATAAGAAAAATGAAGTAGTTGAAGTAACTGTTCCGTCAGGCAAAATCAAATTTAAGATTTTGAAGATAAGTTAATATAATATTTTAGAAGGTATTTTTGATGTCACAAGAATTAGAAACCCCTGTTTTACAGGACGAAAACGAAATTTATCAACAAAGAAAGGACAAGCTTGAAGCTCTTGTAAAGGAAGGAAAAAACCCTTATGAAAAGGTCAGGTTTGATAAAACTCATTATTCTTTGGACATAATTGATAATTTTGAAAAGCTGGAAGGCAATGTAGTTTTGATTGCTGGCAGAATGGTTTCACGTCGTGTTATGGGCAAGGCAAGCTTTGCACATTTGCAGGATAATCTGGGCAAAATTCAGATATATTTAAAAGCCGATAATCTTGAAGCTGATTATGAAGAATTTAAAAAATGGGATATCGGCGATATTTTGGGTGTTACTGGTACAGTTTTTAAAACCCATAAGGGCGAAGTAAGTCTCAATGTGTCTAAAATTGAGCTTTTATCAAAGTCTCTTTTGCCCTTGCCCGAAAAATATCACGGACTTAAAGATACCGACCTTAGATACCGTCAAAGGTATTTGGATCTTATAGCTAACCCAGAAGTTAAAAATGCTTTTATATTAAGAAGCAAGATTATTTCCGCCATAAGAGAATATCTTGACATGCAAGGATATTTGGAAGTGGAAACACCCATTCTAAATACCATTGTTGGCGGTGCAAGTGCAAGACCGTTTGAGACCTTTCATAATACTTTGGGGTTGAAAATGTTCATGAGAATAGCACCCGAATTATATCTCAAAAGACTTGTAGTAGGCGGTTTTGAAAAGGTTTATGAACTTGGCAGAATGTTCCGTAATGAAGGAATGAGCGTTAAGCACAATCCAGAATTTACCATGGTAGAACTTTATGCTGCTTATAATGATTATAATGATATGATGACATTGACCGAAAACATCTATAATTATGTAATAGATAAAATCGGACTTGATAAGACTATAACATACGAAGGCACAGAAGTTAATTTGTCAGCACCTTTTAAAAGGCTGTCTATGTTAGATGCCGTAAAAGAGTATGTCGGCATTGATTTTTTTAAAACAACGGATGTGGAAACTCTAAAGAAATTGGTAGAGTCAAAAGGTGTTGAAACAGACGCTAACACTTGGGGCGGATTGTTGTATGCAGCCTTTGACCAAAGAGTAGAATCCAAAATGATTCAACCGACCTTTGTAACAGACTATCCTATAGAAGAATCTCCCTTAGCTAAGAAAAAACCCTCAGACCCCAGACTTACAGAAAGGTTTGAGATGTTTATTTGCGGCAGAGAGATGGCTAACGCATACAGTGAGTTAAATGACCCCATTGACCAACGTTCAAGATTTTTGACTCAAGCCGAGAAAAGAGCGGCAGGCGACGAAGAAGCGCAGATGAATGACGAGGATTTTGTAAAAGCGTTGGAGTACGGCATGCCTCCT
>CALAYY010000185.1 GCA_937895465.1 uncultured Clostridia bacterium
TGCGATATCAGAAAACTTGCCGCCCTTTCTGATATGTTCAGTTATTAATCGGCATGCTTCTGTAAGCATTGCAGGTCTTGTATTTGCCCTGTATATTCTGATAGGAACAGGGTGAGAAAATTGAACATTATCCCTATTGTTAAGATGTTGATAAATAAACTTATGAAAATCAGAGATTAAGCTTATATCGGGGGACTTGGTAACATTTAATTTGGGATAAACTTCTTTTGCGTCAGACACCGCCGCCAAAAATGCACCTTTAGAACATTTATCAAGCGTTTTTATAAGAGAATACCCTTGCGGCGTCAGGCTGTCAAAACCGTAAAAATAAAAATAAGCGTTTTTTATGTATTCAGAACTATGAGCCTGCTGCTGTAAAATATCCAGCTTTGAGCCAGAATCTGCCATTTTGTTTTCATTCAAAAATTCTTCATATTTTTTATAGATATACTTTATATCACTTAGTTTATTGTTAAGATGAGAGTTTTCGGTATTAACTTCCATTTCAGGCGAAATTTGACAGCTTTTTAACTGCATCAATGTATCATACATCTCGGCAGGAAAACTGCCCTTCAACATTATTCGATTAAAGCACAAAAAATTATCTTGACCCTGACTGTTTGAACTTTCATCAATTATCCTTCTTATAAGCATTGCACCGCCGTATCTCGAAAGATATTTTATAAAAACGCCTTCATTATACAGCAGCCTGTCAAAGGTCATAACACTTACATCAAAAGACCCGTTTTCGCCTAAGTCTTTCATAATGTTTTTTTCTAAGCTAAGAGTATATCTATCCGGAGTAACCACTATATGCCTAATATCTAGATTCCCTCTTGTCTTTTTTCGGCTTTTTAGAGAGGCGACAATATAATTATATGCAGTTATATAATTGACAAAAGATTTTACTTCCATATATAACAATTCTATCAAATTTTTGAAAATTAACAACCTTAATTAATTGTTGTTGAAATTAATTATAAGTTATGATAGTATTCCTTTAGCAAATAATTTTTTTGTGTTATAATAAAACAACAAATCCTAAAAACAAGGGAACTTATATGAAAAAAATTCTATGGCTATCTTTATCGTTAATAATTGCAATATTCAGCTTTGCCTGCGCTGCGCCTGCAGCATATATAGATTTGGTCAAACCGTGGCACGGAGTATATGAAAAAGCGACTTATGATGTGTCGTTTTATTATTATCTCAAAAATGATCAAACGGCTAATGCTAATTTAAAAGATAAAATTATACTTGATCCATTGGAAAATAATGCGCCCAAAATCAAAATTGCAAGCGGAACAATGGATTATATTATAGAACAGGACGATGAAACAAAAAATACATGGAAATTGTCAACCAACCTGTCAATGACTTATTTGCCAAAAGAAGATTTTTCTGAGGCTGTTTTGGGTAAAGAAGAATATAATAATTTTGTCGGTGCCAAAGCTTATTTGGGAATAAAGAACTTTGGTGTTACCGATACAATGTCAAGCACGGTTGTTTTTAATATGAATTCTGACAAACTGTTTCGTCCTATAAGCGTTTCTAAGAGTTTTAATGAATTGTCAAAAGCAGAAAACACAACAGATCCTATTACTTTGGATTATTCTTTTGATTATACATCAAGAAAGCTGACTTATTCTTATAACGGCGAATCACAAAAAACCAATAGCTACAAAGCCAAAGAAATAAAAAGCGGTTATGATAATGAACAGCTGTTTTTATTTGTAAGAGCGCTTGATAAAGAATCCTTTGCTACAGGCTCATCTCTTAGCATTAATAATGTCTATAATTGGACTGATGCAACGGCAATAGAAGAACCGACAGCTTATACAATTAATATGTCTGTAGATGAAAAGCTCAAATCTTTGCCTGTATCCGAGAGCTTTTTACCTCAATTAGAAGGTGTTGCTACCGACAGCAAATTATCTGTTTATGATGTAACATTATCAAAGTCTTCTACCAATCAGTCAGGCTCACCTTTAAAGGTATGGTATTCAAAAATGGGTATTAGTGCTGACGGATTGTTTGCTGATAAGCTTATGATAAAAGCCGTACAAGAGACCAAGGATGTTTCACAGGTACGAAGAGTGTTTTCAATTTCTTACGATATAGCCGCTTTGGAAATAAGATAAAAAAACTAACGCCCTCATTTGAGGGCGTTGCTGATTATATCAATTCTTTTACTTTTGGTCAGCGACTTGGCTGTTCCTAGAGTAATTTTTTATTTCCCAGATACGGCTGTTAGGTAAAATACTTATTTCTCCGTTTTCTCCTCTCAAAATAGTCGTTCTTAATTTTATGTTTTCTACTACACCTTTAAACTGTCCTATTTCCACTTTATCGCCTACAAGCAGTCTTTCTTCTGTAAGTATAGTTATGCCTGCAATAATGTCTTTGAAAAAGTCCTGACTGGCAAGTCCAAATACCAAAGCTCCTATTCCTGCAGCTGCTAAAAGAGTAGTCACTATGCCTGTAAGCCCCAGATAATAAATTATAAATAAGAACATTCCTATCCATAACAAATACTTAAAAATATTGGACAGCATAATCTTGACTGTTAGCAGCCTGTAAGAATTTTTTTTGCGTGAAATTACCCTCAATGTCATCCTTTTTAAAAAATTAAGCAAAAAACTTAAGATTATGTAAGTTATTAATACTTCCAAAATCAAAACCAATATATAATACAACAAAAAGCTGCCCCAAAATTCTGGAAAGCGTATAATAAACCAATCCGTAATATTTCTTGTCATTATTTATACCTCCACATCACATGTTATATCTAATTTTAACTCAATGTCTTTTAATAAGTCGGTGACTTTTCTTCCTGTTGACATATATTTGTTATATTGCTTATTATGAAACTTAAAAAAATAAGGAACAAGATTAAATACATCGGCATCTTTTTCTTTACCAGCCTCAAAAGCATCTCTGACTTGTTTTTCTATAAATTCAATTGTTTTTTTGGATAATAATTCTGAGCGCTCTACATGATCATGTTTGCCTGCAACTAAGGGTATATCACTTTGCATTACTTCAACAAGAGTAAAATTAGCATCAATTTTCACATCCATTGTTGGGTTTGAATCAAATTTACTTTTTATTTTTATTTTTTGATTTTTCAAAGAAAGGCTTACCTTGCTGTCTTTAAAATAATATCCGCCTATATTTTCTAAGGTAAAGGAATGAAACAAAGCTTTTTTACTCAGCCAATTAATGCCTTCCGTCTGATCTTTATTTAACCTTGCAATCTTTTTGCCTCTAAAAAACACCAGAGTATCCGGTATTAATTTTAATTGAGGTCCTTGTCCTTTATTTTCTTCAGAGCTGCCTTGTGAGCTTTGTCCTTGACTGCCTCCATCAGATTGAGTAAAGATACAGTCGTTCTCTGATAGAGAAACTGACCCTTGACTGCTGCTGCCTCCTGAACTGCCACCTCCACCGCCGTCCGAACTTCCACTGCTTCCGCCCTGATTTTCAGGCGGCGTATCT
>CALAYY010000186.1 GCA_937895465.1 uncultured Clostridia bacterium
ATAAAGCCTCCTTTTGCCCTAATATGTATTGTTATTTTATATCTGGGAATAATTCCCTAATATCGAAATTATTATACCACCGCACAAATTATGAAAACAATCTGCTATTCTTCACAATCTGATTTTACTGCCTTGGCTGACACGCTGTTAAAAAAGCTTAGACTTTTTAAGACTTTGCCTGTCATCTTATGTATAGGCAGTGACCGAATTACAGGTGACTGCCTAGGTCCTTTGTGCGGTCATTTGTTAGTCAATGTCTATAATACACCCTGCTATGTGTACGGTAACTTAAATTTTCCTATAACCGCTCATAATCTTCAAACTACATTGGACTTTATAAAAATCCGCCATGCCAATCAAAAAATTTGGGCGATTGATGCAAGTATCGGAAAACCTAAAGATGTAGGACTTATTAGACTGACTACAGGTATTTATCCCGGTTCGTTTGCAGGACACCGTCTTCCAAAGTCTGGCTCTTTGGGTATCTCTGCTTGCGTTGCATCCGATAACACAAATGATTTTCAAACTGCAAAATTAGGTTATGTATATAATCTTGCCGACAATATTGCACAGGCTCTTAATAAAAGCATACGTATTCATATAAGTCTGCAAAACATATACAACCCTGATTCCAGTAATTCCATTATATCAGCGGTCAATTAATCCAAAATTAGATAATGATTAAAAATTGATTAAAAAAATGTTTCACGTGAAACATTTAAAAATTTTTATCTTTTAAGTCTTCTATTAATTCGCTTATTCTGTCTAGATCATCTCTAGAATAATAATCAATATAAATTCTTCCTTTTTGCTCATTGCCGAGTGCTGTAACTTTGGTAGCAAAAACTCTTTGCATATCATAAATAAGTTCTTTCAATTCTAAGCTGGCTTCGGGTATAGCTTTTGCTTGAGTTTTGGGCATTAAATATTTTTTAACTGCACTTTCCAATTCTCTTACTGACATTTGTTTTTCTATTGCAAGTTTGGCAAGTTTTAATTGACCTTCTTGGTCTTCTACCGCCAAAAGTGCACGGGCATGTCCAGCAGTCAAAACCCCTTGCATAATCATATCTATAATATCTCTTTTTAAAGAAAGCAGTCTTAAAGTATTGGTTATAGCAGGACGACTTTTACCCAATCTTTCGGCAACCTTTTCTTGGGTATAACTATAATCACTCATAAGTTTTTTTATAGCTTTTGCCGCCTCAATCGGATTGAGATCTTCTCTCTGCAGATTTTCTATCAAAGAAATTTCACTGACTTTTTGATCTGAATAATCTTTTATAATAACAGGAACTTTTAAAAGCCCTGCAATCTTAGAAGCCCTCCATCTGCGTTCACCAGCAATTATCATATATTTATCATCTCGCTTGGTAACTATAAGAGGCTGAATAACTCCGTGAATTTTTATAGAATCGGCAAGCTCATTTAACCCTTGCTCATCAAATATTTTTCTAGGCTGATTAGGGTTAGGAAAAACTTTGTCTATTTCAATTTCACTTTCTTGATCTTTGCTTTCTAGGACTTCTGCTCTATCCCCATAGTCGTTATCTCCAAATAACGAATCCAATCCTCTTCCCAATCCTTTTTTTAATGCCATAACAAACTCCTTACTTTTGAAAACATTTTATCATACAAACAAATATATTTCAATAAAAAAATGTTGATAGTCTGTATAGAATGTTAGTGAAAATGTGTATAATTTTTTATTTTCTATAACTTTTTTTAAATTTTAAAAGACTTTTTTGTTTTGAATAAAAATTTATAATTAAAAACCTTATTGAAATGTTGAAAACTATTTATATATTGTTCAAATCATTATCCAAATATTCCACATTAACAAATACAAGATAGCCGCATCTAAAAAAATATTGATTGCTTATTTTGTGTTTTGTTTGAGCTTATCCACAAATTAACTCCCACCTATTACTATGACTACTATTAAAAAAAGAATAAATATATAATAAGGAACAAAGTATTAAATAATTTACTGTGTATAATTTTTTTTGATAAAATCTGAAAGTCTTTGATGTCTTTTTAACAAATCTTCATAATATGTAGGATTTTTATAATCAGGGTTTTTGATTTTCATTTCTTTGAGAATCTGTTTTTTATCATAATCAGACATTTTTGTTATTCTTAATATTTTTTGGTCTTTCATATAATTCCCCTATTTTGCTATTTGGTATATATTATGATTTTTATGACAAAGATTGTTAAAGTCTTAAATTGTTTGACTATTGAGGACGGCTTATGTATAATTTATTGTACCGTATTTTAAAATAATTTTTATAATAAGGTGTGTTATAATAGATTACCACTGGTGGACAAAATGAGAAAAAAATTATTGATAATATTTGTTGCTTTGATTATGATGTTTGGAACATTAGCTGGATGCGGTAATAGTTATCCGCAGTTTGATGTAAAAGAAACTCCAGACAAAAGCTATGCTGTTACAAGCAACGGCGGAATGGCCGTTCAATGGGGCGATTTTATTTATTTTATAAACGGTTATAAGGCTATTACTGATACTGACGGCAAAAATAATAAATGGGGCGATGTAGTAAAAGGCGGAATTTATTATGCTAAACTCACCCAAGGAAAAAAAGATACAACAACAGATTATTACGGTGAATATTCAACTTATTATAACAGCACAGATAATGAATTTAACGATGAATTTAGCGGTTTTGTAACAGAAAAAAAGACTTACGAAGAAAATGATGAAGAAAAAGAAATAGATCAAATTGCAGTTAATCCCGTTGTTCCCAAACTTATTACCAACGGCGGTTATTTAAACGGCGGATTATATATCATTGACGATTATATTTATTATACGTCTCCTAACACACTCAAAGATAAGAAAGGAAATATCCAATATAACTTAGTTGATTTTTATCGCACAAGAGTTGACGGAAAAAATACAGAGTTTTTATTCCGTTCAAAAAGCACAGCTACAAAACCTGTTTATGGATATTACAAAATTGACAATTCTATATATGTAGTGGTTTATGAAGCAAGCGAAAAGAAAATATACAGTGTAAGAGTTACATCCAAAAAAATATATGACGAAAAAGTTTTGGCGGATAATGTAACAAGTGCAATCTTACCTCAAAAAGATGTGTATTATCCGACTATCTCGCAAGATATGCCCGAAGATTATATTTATTATACAAGAGAAATAGATAGCAAATCTGATATTGAAACTGAAGGAAATATTGTTGAAAGAGTAAGAGCAGATTCCAGCGATAGAAAGAAAATTTTGTCTAATGTACAGACCACGCTTGATAAAGTATCTCAAGGACATTTATTCTATTTTAATCAGGATTCTAATTACAAATATTATAAAGCTCAAAATCTTGTAGGTTTTAATAACGATAAAGAAAACAATAAAGCACCAATAGAAGTGTTTTCAGAAACAGTTGCAAGTG
>CALAYY010000187.1 GCA_937895465.1 uncultured Clostridia bacterium
TTGCAGATCAAGGCTGTATTGATAAACAATATTAAGAGGTGCAGAAAAAACTCTTCTGCTTTCGCTTAGCATATTTTTGATAAAGTGCCTTTCATTTTGTGAAATTTCCAAAACGGTGCCAGCTATTTTATAAAGAGGTTGGAGTCTTCCGTTAAAGCCAGCTACTATAACATTGGTGTTAGATCGGTTTGGACGCACATTATGAAAGCTGTTGGGAGCATGGATAAAGGCATGCCCTTGTTTTAGGATGTAATTATTATTATCATCAGTTATATCCGCTTCACCCGAATCACAATAAACAATCTCCCAAAAATTATGTGCTTCTCCCTCAAAACTAAACATCTTAGAATAAGCAAAATAATGAAGAGAGTAGAGTTTGTCAACAGATAAAACATTTTTTATCTCAATAGGAATATATTTTTCACTCATAGTATTACCCTTTGTTTATTATATCAAAAAATTCAGGCGTTGTGTCTTATTTTATAAATTTATAAGACTTTTTTTATATTTTGTGTAAATTAATCTTGATATAATAGATACTAGGACTAGAAAATAAAATTGGAGAAAAAAATGAACGAGTATCAGGATATTTATAAACAATTTTTAATAGACGGAGAATTTGTCAGTTTAGACCATTACGGCGAAGGACATATCAATAATACTTTCAAATTAAGTATGAAAAATAATGGAAAATCTGAAAATTACATATTGCAGAAAATTAATAAAAGACTGTTTTCTAATATAGAAGCATTGATGCGTAATATAGAACTTGTAACGGAGTTTTGCCGAAAAAGCGTTATAGAACGCGGCGGAGACCCTATGCGTGAATGTTTGTCTTTGATAAAAACCCGTGACGGAAAAAACTATTATTTTGACGGTACAGATTATTTTAGGGTTTATGTTTTTATAGAAAACGCTACATCACATCAGATAGTAAGAAATCCGCAAGATTTTTATCAAAGTGCGGTGGCGTTTGGTAATTTTGCCAAGCTGCTTGCTGATTTTGATGCGTCTCAACTTTATGAAATATTGCCTGATTTTCATAATACAAAAGTTCGCTATGCTAATTTTTTAAAGGCTGTAGAAAAAGATGCCTATGGACGAAAACAAGAAGTTTTAAAGGAAATTGAATGGGTCAATTCGCAAAAGCATTTGTGCTCTATGATTGTGGATAAGATCCAGTCAGGAGAGATACCGCTTCGTGTTACGCACAACGACACCAAATTAAACAATGTAATGATAGACGATGAAACAGGAAAGGCATTAGCGGTAATAGATTTGGATACAGTTATGCCTGGCTCACTTTGCTATGATTTTGGTGACAGCATCCGTTTTGGATGCAATCCATCTACCGAAGATGAGCCAGACTTGTCTAAGGTCAATTTTCAGTAGATGGATT
>CALAYY010000188.1 GCA_937895465.1 uncultured Clostridia bacterium
TATAACCTTATTCATAATCTACCTCCGCATCTACGCAATCACCATAATATATTATCACAACTGGTACTTTAGCACAAGCAAAAAAAAGCAAGATTTTTAACAATTATTAATGCCAATAATTATAGCCGCTAACTTTAAGATGACTAATATCATACTACAAAAAGTAATTAAAGTGTCAATAAATTTATAAGTTTATATGACTTTTTTAAAAATTTTTATGCTTTTTACCCGTTTATGCAAAATTATTCATAATTTATAATAATTATTAACTTTTATTATAAAAAACATAATTGAGTTAAAAAATTTTATATAATATATTAACTTTTTTAAAAACTTTTACAAACTTATTTTTAACTGAACAAATATTTGCTAATATTTGGTACACTCATACTGTTTAACTATACAGGACTTAGAAGTACAAATAAGTTTTAGGGGTTTTGTGTATTTAGATAATAGCAATAAGAGGTGGTTTCAAAATGAAATTTTCTAAAATTGATTATGTTCGTCCTGATATGGATGCTTTGATTAACGCTGTTAATAATTATCGTCAAAGATTTGATAATGCAAAATCAGCGGATGAAGCTGTAGAGATTTATCTTGAAATGACACGCTCATTTGAAACACCTGTTACTATGTGCAATGTTGCTATGACAAGATATTATCTTAATACAACTGATGAGTTTTATAATAAAGAGAGAGAATATTTTGATGAAATTCTGCCTTCTCTCAGCAATGCAATGACTGACTTTTCCAAAAGTATGCTTGCCTCGCCTTATAAAGAACAGCTCAAAACTAAGCTCCCTTCTATCATAATGCTCAATAAAGAATTAGAAGCTAAGGCAATGAGTGAAGAAATAATTTCTGAAAAGGTTGAAGAAGGTAAGCTTATTGCAGAATATACTAATCTGATGAGTGCAGTAGAAATTGAATTTGACGGCAAAAAGCTTACTCCTTCGCAGTTAGGCAAATACATGTCAGACAGCGACCGCGAAATAAGGCGCAAATCTATGGAAGCATATGGAAATGAGCTTAACAAAATCAAAGATAAAATTGACGACATTTTTGACCGTATGGTAAAAGTAAGAGACCGTATGGCAAAAAAAATGGGCTATGACAACTATATTGAACTTGGTTATTATCAAATGAACAGAAACAGCTATAATCATGAGGATATCAAAAAGTTTAGAGAAGCTGTCAAAAAACATATAGTTCCCGCTGTAGTAAAGCTAAAAAATCAAGTTGCCAAAAGACTTAAAATTGACCAGCTGAAGCTTTATGACAATGATGTATATCTAAAAGGCGGCAAGCCTAAGCCCAAAATAAATAGTGATGAGATTATGCGTCAGGGGAGCCTGATGTATAACGAGCTTAACGCTGAGATTGGAGCGTTATATGACAACATGGTAGAAAGCGAGACCTTTGATGTCTTGTCTAAACCCGGAAAATGGGGCGGCGGTTTTTGTGAAGGACTTGATGAATACCGCATTCCGTTTATATTGAGTAATTTTAACGGCACAGCTGACGACATAGATGTATTAACTCATGAAATGGGGCATGCTTTTGCTTTTCATAAGTCATGGGAACTAGATATCCCTGAGATAAGAAACGCAACTTATGAAACATGCGAAGTGCATTCTATGTCTATGGAGTTTTTTACTCATAAGTTTATGGACAGATTTTTTGGCGAAAATGCTGATGATTACCGTTATTCTCATTATGCAGGCTCATTGACCTTTATTCCGTACGGCACGATAGTGGATTATTTTCAGCATCTTGTTTACGAAAAGCCACAAATGACTGCAAAAGAACGAAATGATGTCTGGGCAGAGCTAGAAAGACAATACCGCCCTTATATGGATGCCCAAGGCTTACCGTTTTTTGAAGAAGGCAGGGCTTGGCAGATAAAGGCGCATATATTTGAAAGACCGTTTTATTATATAGACTATTGTCTTGCTCAAACCATAGCTTTACAGTTTTATACTTTGCTTAGCGTTGATTATGATGCCGCATGGAAAAAATACTATGCTTTCTTATCCAAAGCAGGCTCAAAAACCTTTGTAGAGCTATTGAAAGACTCCAATCTTAACACACCTTTTGAGGAGCAAACCTTAAAAACCATTTCGGATTATGCTTTGAAGAAGGTAACCAAATAATATAAGGATAATTACATTTTATATATGAAATCAATATTAAAATACTTGAGACCTTACGCAAAATTTATTGCGCTAGAAATAGGTCTATTGGTCGTGTACGCAGCCACATCTTTGGCATTGCCCACAATTATGCAGAATATTATCAATATAGGTATCAAAAACAGCGACATGTCTTATGTCTTGATTTTTGGTGCTGTTATGATAGCCGTTGCAACCATAGGAGCATTTGCGTCAATTTACTCGGTATATGTAATGACGCATATAGGGCAGTCTTTTTCACGAGATCTTAGAGCTGCAGTTTTTGAAAAGGCACAAAAATTATCTGTTTCAAAATTTAGTGATATAGGTAATTCGAGCCTTATTGCTAGGTCAACTGACGATATCCGCATTATACAGGATTTGTTTGACCTTATTATAAGAGCTGTTGCCCTATCCCCTATTATGATTATAGGCGCAACAATATTGGCAATATTAACAGATGTTAAGCTGTCATTAATAATGCTTGCTGTTATTCCGCTTATGGGTGCATTTGTTTTGTTTATGCTAAAAGTTGCCTCCCCCTTATGGGATAAAGCACAAAAGTTTATTGACAAAATGGTGCTTATCATGAGAGAACGCCTGATGGGTATTAGAGTAATCAGAGCATTTAATAAAGAGGACAGCGAAAGGGAAAGATTTAAAAACAGTGCTAAGGATATGGCACACAATGTAATCAAGGGTAATAACATAGGCATTTCTATCAATCCTATACTTATTTTGATGCTCAATGTTGTTATTATAGCAATTGTTTATTTTGGTGCAGGCAGAATTGTATCGCTAAAAGGTGCAATCGGAGCAGGTCAGGTAATGGCGCTTGTTCAATATGTATCTTTGATTATGAATTCGCTTATAGAAATCGGTTGGGTGCTTGTGCTTATGCCCAGACTCAAAGTCAGTTCCAATCGTATTATTGAGGTCTTAAATGCCAAAAGTGAAATTGAAGATACGGGAACAAAAGATACCTCTTTAGTTAAGGGGCATATAAAATTCCAAAATGTTACATTTAGGCATGCAGGAGCAGAAAAAGCGGCTGTAGAAAACATCAGCTTTAATGCGCCTGTAGGTACGACAGTTGCAATAATCGGAAGCACAGGAAGCGGCAAATCAACTATTGCCAAACTTTTGATGCGTTTTTATGATGTAACAGAAGGCAATATTTTGTTGGATGACCATGACATAAGAGAATACCCCATTAAGGATTATCGCAAACTTCTAAGCTATGTTCCTCAAAGCGGCTCAATCTTTTCGGGTTCTATTAAAGAAAACATTCTCAACGGCAGGCAGGATGCAACAGATGAGGAAATTAATAAGGCTTGCGAAATTGCCATGGCGAAGAAATTTATAGACGAAAAACCTGCAGGGCTTGAAGAAATTATAGTTGAAAGCGGCAATAACTTAAGCGGCGGTCAAAAACAAAGACTTGCATTATCTCGCGCACTTGTCAGAAAGTCATCTATATATGTGCTTGATGACTGTTTTTCGGCACTTGATTATAAGACAGACCTGACAATCAGAAAAAATCTAAAAAAGCATTTCCTTGACCGTACCGTGTTTTTGATAACACAGCGTATAAGTACAGCGATGTCGGCTGATATAATTATCGTGCTTGAAAACGGCAAAATGGTAGGCTTAGGCAAGCATGCTGAGCTTTTGAAAACGTGTACGGTTTATAAAGAAATTGCCACCTCACAACTTGGAAAGGAGGCAGTATAATGAGAGAAAAAGTGAAAAAAGTTAAAGATAATAAAAAATTTAATACCAAAGGTATTATAAAAAGAATAATCAAAGAAAACAAGAGTGCGGTCTATCCCATGATAGGATTGGCATTTTTCTCGGCTATGAGTGTTACCATATCTCTTTTGGGTCCATACTTTTTGGGTAGGGCAACAGACGAGCTTCACGAATGGTGGAAGGCTTTCTTGGACGGCATTAACCGTCCGATGAATTTTGGATTTATTAATATTAATCTAAAGTATTTCTTGATTTTGAGCCTTATAAGCGCAGTTGTAAGCATTATTATTGGCGTGGTTATGAATAACATTACCAGCAGAAGATTTACTTACGGTCACCGTGTGAAAATTTCGGACAAATTAAGAAAAACGCCTGTAAGATATATTGACGCAACACCGCACGGCGAAATCTTGTCAAGAATGCTGGATGATGTTTCTGAGCTTGGCACAACCATGCACAATGTTTTGATTACACTTCTTAACAGCATTATTCAGGTATTGGGAATAGGAGCTATAATGTTTTGGCTCAATCCCATAATGGCAGGAATAGTCATACTTATACTGCCGCTAAATATATTAATTGCTTCTAAGATTTCTGTAAAATGCGAAAAGGAGTTTATTTCATCCAAAACCAAATTTGGCATTTTACAGAAATCTTAGAAGCAATTAATATATTTAGC
>CALAYY010000189.1 GCA_937895465.1 uncultured Clostridia bacterium
AATTTATAATATGTTACTTTTGATAATGATTTTTTGAGTTTCATATGATAAAATTTATAACATATTATCTAAAGCAGGCTAAAATGAGAGAAAAAATACTTGAACCCACACATCCAAAAGCCGTTGTAAATGTTGATGCATTATATACGACTTTTGCGTATTTATATTCACCTTCTTTTACTTATGACGGAGAATCCCATGAACCATGGGAAATTGTATTTATTAATAACGGCGAAGTTATAGTAACTACCGAAAATGAGTCTATGGTGCTAAAAAAGAACCAATTAATTGTTCATGCCCCTAACGAATGTCACAGCATTAAGGCAAACAATAAGCCGTGCAGTGTGGGTATTATTACTTTTGGTTCGGACTCTGATGTGTTATATAAGCTTGTTGATAAGGTTATGGATGTGTCTGAGATTGAAAAAGACAGTATTTTAAACATAATCAATGAAGGATTGATTTTGATGGCGGGCAAAAATTTTATGCCGCCGTCTAAAGATAACAGTCAGGCGATTGCCTATGGCTCAGGTCAGCTAATCAAAAACACCTTAGAGAATCTTTTGATTTCGCTTGTAAGAAAACAGTCGCCACAAGACATTGATTCGAGCATAAATAGCATGAGTTTTCACAAAAACAACATAGTGCAATCAGCTGTTATGTTTATTAATGAAAATGTAGATAAAAGGCTTACTCTAAAAGACATTTCTAAGTCTGTAGGTTATAGCGTATCTTATATATCTGCTGTTTTTAAAAAGCACTTGGGTACATCTTTGATTAATTATTTTCTCAAAGTCAGAATTATGAAAGCTAAGCAGTTGATTGAAGAAAATAAATATTCTTTTAACGAAATTGCCGAGATATTAGGTTTTGATTCTGTTCAGTATTTTTCAACGCAGTTCAAAAAGATAGCCAAATTGACACCCTCACAATATTCTACTATGCTAAAAGTAGGAAAATACAAATTTGACGATGTGGACACTTATCTGTTAAAGTAAGTCAAAACACATAAAACAATTAAGACACTAGCTATTAGTGTCTTTAATAATTTTTTGGAGAGAAAATGCACTTTAGATTTTCCGTTGACGATAATATTTGGTTTTTGAAAGACCTAGCCCAAAATAATTATAATTCTATTTTTGATAATAGTTACTTGGCTTTGTTCAAAAGACTGCACAAAAAATACAATCTAAAAGTTCAGTTGAACTTATTCTATCAATATGAAGATTTTGACCTATCCAAAATGCCTGATAAATATAAGCAAGAATGGATTAATAACAAAGACTGGCTTCAACTATCCTTTCATTCTAAGAATGAACAAACTATTTATACCGATTCTTCATATGACGAACTGTACATAGATTGCCAGACAGTTAATAATGAAATTAAGAGGTTTGCAGGTGCAGAGGTGCTCAACCCTTTTACTACTATCCATTGCTGCAAAACCACACAAGAAGGCAATATGGCACTTAAAACTTTGGGTGTCAAAGGCTTGGCAGGGTTGTTTGGTACGGAGAATAATCCAAATCAATCTTACAGCCTAAAATATAATGATTATAAAAACATCTATACAGACTGTTATTATTATGACAAAGCTATTGATATGTTTTTTGTCAATATCGATATGGTTATTAATACTTTTGAAGCAAGCGATATAATACCGTATCTAAAAAAACATATCGGAAAAGAACATATTGAAATAATGATTCATGAGCAATATTTTTATCCGCATTATTATAGGCATCAACCTGATTATGAAAACAAATTAAATACTGCTATATCATACCTAATTGATAACAATTATAAATCATGCTTTTTGGACGAAATTAAAATGTCGGAAGATTGACATTTTTTCAATTTTTCCGACATCAGTATTATTAATAATTATTGGGTTTTATTGAGTTTTTAATTAGTCGTCGCATAGACCTTGTGCTAGTGCGCTCAAATCAGGTTTCGTTACTCTCAAAAATTCAAAGTCACCTTCAAAATCTTTGCCTTCTACTACCACTTTATATTCACAGCATCCCGAACAGGTCTTGTCGCAGAATGTTACTGTAAAAGGTTCGCTGATTTCTACTTCCAATTCATCAATACTATTTTCAATATCAAATTCTTTGAGGTATTTCCAAGTCTGAACAACTTCAGAATCTTTGTCGCCTTTGTCATCTTTGCAAGTTCT
Source organism: uncultured Clostridia bacterium (assembly GCA_937895465.1). GTDB lineage: Bacteria > Bacillota > Clostridia > Christensenellales > DUVY01 > DUVY01. Next base: position 2,180 of record CALAYY010000189.1, read on the forward strand.
AATCAGTTTAAACAGCAATTCAACTTCTACTTCATGCTCATCGCCCTCTTCATCTTCTGCTTCAAATGCTATAAGACTTGAAAACTCAATCTTTACAGTTGGCTTAAATAAGCAAGTAGTATCAATAATCAATTTGTCCAAAACAAAAGACTGGCGTTCTTCAACTTCGCCGTCATCTATTTCAAAGTTGGCATCCTGAGGATGCTGTCCGCACTCTAATAATATCTTTTTTGCCTTGGGACGTGCCATAAACGGACAAGAATCATCTTTTCTTCTATTATTATAATAACTATCCATATTATTTCTCCTAATTTTATTATGTAAGAGAAATACCACCTCACACTATATTATGAGAATAATTACATATAAGGTGCTAAAAATCTAAAAAAGATTGATAAGAAAAATAAAAGACGCTATTA
>CALAYY010000190.1 GCA_937895465.1 uncultured Clostridia bacterium
AACGGCTGTAATTACGGGCGGGTCAAGGGGGATAGGGCAGGCAATAGCTGTTAATCTTGCAAAATGCGGAGCAAATGTTGTTGTTATTTATAGTGGCAATGTTCAAAGAGCAGAAGAAACGCTAAGGATTATAAGCGAATTTGGAGTAAAAGCCAAAGGATATCAATGCGACGTTTCTGATTTTTCAAAAACCAAAGACACCGTTACCAAGATTATTGAAGACTTTTCAACCATTGACATATTGGTCAATAATGCAGGTATTACTATTGATAAGCTTGTTTTACAGATGACAGAAGAAGATTTTGGAAAAGTAATAGATGTTAATTTAAAAGGCGCTTTTAATATGATACGGCATATCTGTCCTATCATGGCAAAAAGCCGAAGCGGAAAAATTATCAATATCTCTTCTGTATCAGGGATAATGGGCAATATAGGACAGGCTAATTATGCTGCCTCAAAGGCAGGGCTTATTGGACTTAGTAAGACAGTTGCAAAAGAATATGCATCAAGAAATATTAATTGCAATGTCATTGCACCTGGATTTATAAAAACTGATATGACTGATAAACTCAATGAGAATTTAAAATTACAGGTAACCAGCGCTATTCCAATGAAAAAAATGGGAGATCCTCAAGACATAGCTAATCTGGCGGTTTTTTTGGCTAGCCATTATTCTGATTATATAACCGGAGAGGTTGTAAAAATTGACGGCGGATTATGTATTTAATCTAAGGAGATGTTTTTATGAGAAGAGTAGTAGTAACTGGAATGGGTGTTATTTCACCTGTCGGAAACAATATAGAAAAATTTTGGAATAGCTTAACAAACGGTGTTTGCGGAATTGATTATATTACAAGATTTGACACAGCGGATTACAAAGTAAAAATTGCAGCTGAAGTAAAAGATTTTCATCCAGAAGATTATATGGAAAAAAACGAATACAGAAGGATGGATTTGTTCGCTCAATATGCCGTTGCTGCATCAATTGAAGCTGTAAACCAAAGCGGTATAATAGGTTCTATTGACCCTGAAAAATTAGGAGTTTATATCGGTTCGGGCGTGGGCGGTATGAAAACTTTTGCTGATGAACAAACAAAGCTAATAGAAAAAGGCCCTT